>DVJK01000242.1 GCA_018716795.1 Candidatus Scatomorpha merdipullorum
TCCTCATCACCCGCAAGCGCCATGAGCGTGTTAAGCTGTTCCGGCTTCTGAAGCAGCGCCATAAGCTGCTCATTATCCATCATCTCAAACATCGGCCCCATCTGGGTCAGCGCCTCCTGAAGGCCGGTGTATATGCCCTGATAGCCCACGAGCAGCTGGTCTATGCCCTCGCCTATCTGGTTCAGCCCGTCGCCGAGCTGGAAGAAGGCGTCGGGGAGCTGGCCGAGCTGCTCAAGGCCCTCGCCCATCTCGCTCATGTCGAAGCCCTCGAGGCCCTCGGCAATCTGGCTCAGGGCCTCGTAAATCTGGCCGCTGGCCTCGCTGAGCGTGCCGCCGTTTTCGTCGAGCTCGCCCGCGCCGTCGCGCAGCTGGCCCGCCGCCCCGGCGAGGGTGCTTATCGCGCCGGTGAGCTGGCTTATGCCGCTTGTGATGCCGTCTATCTCCTCGCCCATGCCGCTCATCATGCTCTCCTGGTTATAGAGCACGCCCGCGATGGTGAAGCCGCCCATGGAGAAGTCGCGCACCTTCGCGGAGAAGCCCACGTCGCCCTCCGAGCCGGGCAGGACGACGAAGGTTATGGTCTTGCTGCTGCCCGCGCTGGCGACGGTGCCGTTGCGCGCGCTTATGTCCTCGCAGAGCTCGGAGTCGAGCGTGACGGAAATCTGCAGCATATAGTTGTCCGCGAAATAGGGGTCGAAGCCCGAGTTTATGGAGGTGTGGATATCCACCTCGAGCTCGCCGCTCGCGCCGGAGAGGTCGTCGGGGTCCAGCTCCTTCCCGTCGAGCTTATACGTTATCTCAATATCCCAGGGCATGAGCGCCTTGCGCAGCTTGCCCTGATAGTAGTAGAGCCCGGCCCGCTCGGCCTCGAGCGTGACGGTGCCGTTGGAGTATTCAATCGGGCTCGTGTCGGTCAGGTTCTCCACCTCGGTGTACTGCCCGTGGTGGCTTATCTTCCCGGGCGCGGCGACGCTGAGCTCGACGACGGCGTAGGCGCTGCGGGGCCTGCCGCGGTTGTCCAGCCGGCCGTATATGACCTCCTCGGGCCCGTCGGAGACGGAGCCGAGGCTGACCGGGGCGCCGTTCGAGCTGCCCGGGTTCTCGTCCTTATAGGCGCTGCCCATGACGGGTATGGCGAAGCTGCCCGTCAGCAGGACAAGGCACAGGACTATGGCCAGCGCGGCGTTAAACTTGTGTTTCATGGCTGTTTGCCTCCTTTTGTATGGCGGGAGCTTTGAAAAAACCGGCCTTATGCGTAAGGCGCGCCGTCAGCGGGTCGAAAATCATCAAAAGCGCGGGCAGGGCCAGGACGACCATGGCCATGCTGAGAATCGTGCCTCGCGCGAGCAGTATGCCGAGCTCGGCGACGACCTCGAGCGAGCTCTCGAGGCCGAGGCAGAGGCCCGCGGTGGTCAGTATGAGGCCGCTGGTGAGGATGCTTTCAAAATTCGTGCTCAGCGTGCCCACGACGGCCTCGCGCTTGGGCATGAGCCGCCGGTTGGAGAGATAGCCGTTGGTCATGAGTATGGCGTAGTCTATCGTCGCGCCGAGCTGGACGGTGTTTATGACGAGATAGCCTATGTAGACGAGCGGCATGTCCGTGAAGTAGGGCACGGAGAGGTTTATCCAAATCGCCGCCTCTATGACGAACAGGAGGATGAAGGGGAGCGTCAGGCTCCGGAAGGTGACGAGCAGCGTGAGGAAGATGAAGCCTATGGCTATCCAGTTGACGAGCGTGGAGTCCGCCGTGACCACGTCTCGCATGTCGTAGAGGTTGGCGCTCTGGCCGCAGACCAGGCTCTCGCCGTAATAGCTCCGCACGGCGGCCCTCACCCGCTCGACGACGGCGAAGGCCTCGTCGCCCTCCTCGGCTGTGTCGGTATAAAGGATAATCCTCGCGTAGTTATCCGAGTAGAACTGGCTGACGATGCTCTCGTCGAGGAAGCCCTCGGGCACCGCGCCGACGGTTCCGGCGTAGCTCAGGACGCTGGTGACGTGGTCTATGCCCTCGAGCTCGGCCGCGAGCTGCGCCTCCGCGCCGGGGTCGCCGCGCGGGACGAGGATGACGAGGTTGTTGCTCACGCCGAAGGTCTCGTTTATGAGCACGGTGTCGCGGCCGTAGTCCGTGCGCTCGTCCGGCTCGCCGTTGCCGTAGAGGAAGTCGGCCCGGGTCTGGGCGAGGTAGCAGGGCACGACCAGCAGCAGCACAAGTATGAGCGCCGGTATGCGTATGGCGACGAAGAACCTGCCGAGGCGGCTGCCGGTCCGCACGAACTGGCGGTGCGCGGTCCTGTCCAGCAGCCTCACGCAGGCCAGGGACAGGGCCGGCAGGAAGACCATGACGGATATGTAGCTGAGCACGATGCCCTTGACCAGGTTGAGGCCGAGGTCCGCGCCTATGCCGAAGCGCATGAACATCAGCGCCATGAAGCCGAAGAGCGTCGTCGCCGCGCTGGCCGCGATGGAGGAAAAGCTCTCGCGTATCGCGAGGCGCATGGCCTCGGCGCTGTCCGGCACCTCCTCGCGGTGCCGCCCGAAGCTGTTGAGAAGGAAGATTGCGTAGTCCAGGCTCACGGCCAGCTGCATTATGGGGCTCACGCTCTGCGTCACGAAGCTTATCTCGCCGAATATGGCGTTCGTGCCCATGTTTATGATGACCGCGATGCCTATGGCCATGAGGAAGAGGAAGGGGCTTATCCAGCTCGTGGTCGTGAGCAGGAGTATAAGTATCGTGACCGGCACCATGATGACCAGGATGCCGACGACCTCGCTGACCACGTGGTTCTGCATGCTCGCGGTGTTGGCCGCGTTGCCGCTCACGGCCCCGTCGGGGCCGGTTATCTCGTATATCGCCGCGACGGCCTCGCTCTCAAGCCCCTCGTCTATCGTGACGTCGTAGAGCGCCGTGCCGTCCTGCCAGTACTGCTTGAGGACGGCCTCGTCCATGAGCTCCACCGGCGTCGAGAGGTCCTGCGTGTCGTCCAGCCACATGACGCCCGAGACGCCCGGCGCCTCCGCGAGGCGCTGCTTCATCTCCAAGGCCTCTGTCAGCGTCAGGTTCTGCACCATGACGCGCGTGTTCGGCACGCCCGAGCCGAACTCGGAGTACATCAGGTTCAGCGCCGTCGTGCTCTCCGCGTCCTCGGGCAGATAGTCGGTGAGGTCGTAGTTCACCCGGACGCCCAGGATGAACACGGCGGAGATTATTGCGGCCGCGGCGAAAAGGGCTATGACAATCCGCTTGTGCCTTGTTATTCCCCGGGTTAGCGCGTCCATAGGCAGACCTCCGATAATCAACGCTGTGTTGACTTACTTTCACTTTTACAGTATACTTTCAAAGTGAAAGCAAGGCAAGAGGCAGTTTCGGCTGATTCGAAATTTCTTAAACACTTGTCTCAAAAACGTTGGGCAACTAACAGAAAGTTCACATGCTGCCCCGGCGGGAAGGAGAGGCGGAAATGTCCGGAAAAAAGCAGGACGCGCGCGTGCGCTACACAAAAATGGTCATAAGGCAGAGCCTTGTGGAGCTGCTTCGGAAGAAGCCCGTCGCCAAGATAACCGTGACGGAGATATGCGAGCTCGCGGGCATCAACCGCGCGACCTTCTACGCGCACTACTCCGACCCCACGGATTTGCTGCACAGCCTGGAAAACGACCTGATAGAGGGCATCACCGTCCGCGCCCAGCCCGCCCTCACCGGCGAAAACGGCGACATTACGGGCACGCTCTGCGGCATAGTCGAGTACATCCGCGAGAACGCCGAGATATGCCGCGTCCTGCTCTCGGACACGGGCGACACGAACTTTCAGAACCAGGTCGTACACGTCATGGAGCGGCGCTATCTCGACTTCTGGAGGTCCTCCCGCGGCGGAGGCGAGGAGGACTTCGCCTATGTATACACCTTTATCGCCCTCGGCAGCGTCGGCGTGATACGCAAATGGCTCGACGAGGGCATGGCCAAGCCCGCCGCGGAGATTGCGGGGCTCATCGTCCGCCTCTCCGCCGCCGGCCTGATGACGAGGTGAAGGTCAAAAAAGCAATCCCGCCGGGCGTCCGGCGGGATTTTTTCGCTTGTGCAGCGCAAATTGCGCCCGGCGCGGTTTAAACCCGGCGCGCTGCGGGTATCATATGCCCGGGAAATAAATTGCGAGGTACATAGCCGTGAAGAACAAAAGCAAACTCAAGCCCTTTGAAACCGCCCTCCTGCTCGCGCTGAGCGCAAGCCTGCTCGCCGGGGCGTGGGCCTCGGCCAAGGGAGGGCATATAGCCTCCGGCCTCGTGCGGTTGCACGTCGTCGCGGCCTCTGACGAGCCGGCGGAGCAGGCCGTCAAGCTCGAGGTGCGCGACAGCGTGCTCGCCTATCTCGAGCCGAAGCTCGAGGGCGCCGGGAGCGCCCGGGAGGCGCTCGCGCTGCTGCGCGGCGAGCTCGGCGGCATAGAGGCCGCGGCAAGCTCCGCCGCCGGGGGGCGGGAGGTGCGCGTGGAGCTCGGCGAGGAGTATTACCCCACGCGCGAGTACGAGGGCTTCTCCCTCCCCGCCGGGCGCTATAACTCCCTGCGCGTCGTCCTCGGCGAGGGCGCGGGGCGCAACTGGTGGTGCATCGTCTTCCCTCCCCTCTGCCTCGAGGCCGCGAGCGAGGAGGCCTTCGCCGCCCTGGACGGCGGCACGCGCGCCATAATAAGCGAGGACTCGCCCGGCGTGGTCTTCAAATTCCGCGTGGTCGAGCTCTGGAACGAGCTCCTGCACAAGTTGGGAATTGAATAAAAGCCTCGCAGAGTTTGCGGCCGCAGCCGCAAATAGAGTTCAATTCGTTTTTCCCGTGGGCGTGTACCTCGGGAAAAACACCTCTCGCGGAGCGGAGTGTGAAAAATCCGCCGGTGCCCGGCACCGGCGGATTTCTTTGCGCGCAGCGGAGCGCAATCCCCTCCGTCGGGGAAGGCGCGGCCTTCCCCGACGGCTTTACCCAAACACTGCCTTTTGCAGCACGGCGTTCGCGACCGGGCCGGCGTTTGCGAGGCCGCCGCCCGCGTTTTCGACGAGGACGACGAAGGCGTAGGGGTGCTCCGGGTCGTTCAGGAAGCCGGTCATCCAGGCGTGCGAGCTGCCGTCGCCGACCTCGGCGGTGCCGGTTTTGGCGCTGACGTTGAGGTTGGGGAAGGTCCACTGCCCGCCGTAGGCGGTCTGGACGTTGTAGTTCATCATCTCGGCGATGCGGCTGGCAGTGTCGGCCGAGATGATCTCGCTTTCACGGTCCAGGTTGCCGTGGCCGAGCAGAGTTGGCTCATATA
>DVJK01000243.1 GCA_018716795.1 Candidatus Scatomorpha merdipullorum
CACATCCCGGTAGCTGAAGCCCGAGCCCTTGAAATTGCCCCTCCCGGCCATAACATCGCCCCTTCGCAAAGTTTTTTTAATAATACCACAACGCCGCAAAAAAAGCCACCCCGGCGAGAGTTGACGGACGACGCGCCTTTTCACGCGCCCGCCTTCCCACTACGCCGTAGGGGCTTACCTTCCACACCCGCCCGGCTTGGGATGAAGGACTACCTCGGTTCGCCCGCACCTAATGGTGCGCGGGCTGTGCCCGCGGAATTGGATACGCTGGGTGGTGGACGCGAGGCAGACGCGCAGTGGGTGACGTGAGTGCAATCGGCCACGCCCAACAGCTGCAACGAACCCGGCCCGGCAGTCCCGCGACCGCGGGGCGTCGTGGACGCTGCCCCCTACGGGGTGTGCGATAGAGTAGGTTTCAGCGGAGCCGTAAGGTTCAGTTTATCACACCCGTTACGTTTCATGCCGCAAGCCCGGTTTCGCTGCTGCATGTAGGGTGCACCGTCCTCGGTGCACCGCGGTCGCGTGACCGCCGGGTCGCGTTAGACGCAGTTGTTAGGCCTGACCGATTTTGCCCGCGTTTCCCACGGTGCGTCAACCGTGCGTTGACCGACCAACGATTCATATCCCGCGGGCACAGCCCGCGCACCATTTGATGCGGCGCGGAAAACCGCATCCGCCGCGTTGTATGCCGCAGCCTTCGTCTCGCACCCGCCGTAGGGGGCGGCGTCCTCGACGCCCCTTACGTAGGGTGATTGCCGAGTTGGGTTAGCCGCATCCGTTTGGCCTAACCGATTTTGCCCACGTTTCCCACGGTGCGTCATCCGTGTGTTGACCGACCAACGATTTATATCCCGCGGGCACAGCCCGCGCACCATTTTATACGGGCGTCCGACGTCGTCCGTTGACCCACGCCGGGAGGGCGTGGAAGCCCTCCCCTACGGCGGGTGGGGAGGTTGGTGCGGCGAAACCACGTAATTCGTCGCCCCGCGCCGGGCGGGCGCAAAAAGGACCGGTCTGAGGACCGGTCCTTTTTGGCTGCAATGCCCTCTGGCATTTCGGGCGGGTTATATCAGCTTTTCCGCCATTTCGGCGCCCGCGAGGATGTGGAAGTGGAGGTGGGGCACGGTCTGGCCGGCGGCGGCGCCGGCGTTGGTTATGACGCGGAAGCCCGCGTCGAGGCCCTCCTGAGCGGCAATTTTCGCGATGACCTCGAAGCAGTGCGCGACGGCGGCGCTGTTCTCCGGCGTAATCTGCGCGGCGGAGTCGGCGACGTGGCTCTTGGGTATCACGAGGATGTGGGTGGGCGCCTGAGGGTTGATATCCCTGAAGGCGAGCACGCTCTCGTCCTCATAGACCTTGTTCGAGGGGATCTCTCCCGCGGCTATCTTGCAAAACAGGCAGTCGGACATGGTTGTTCCTCCTTATTCCTTATTGAGCCCCAGCTTCATGGCAACAAAATTGTCGACCATCGCGAGGGCGTTATCGAGCATGAGCACGTCGCGGCCGCCGCCCATGGCGCTGTCGGGCTTGCCGCCGCCCTTGCCGCCGGTGAGGGCGGTGACCTGGCGGATGATGTCCCCGGCCTTGACGCCGGCCTTGACGGCCTCGCTGCCGCAGACGGCGAGGAAGGTTATCTTCTCGCCCTCAACCGCGGCCAGCACGGCGACTATATTCGGCTCGCGCTCGCGCAGCACGTCGCCGCGGCGGCGCAGGGCCTCGGTGCCCTCGGCGGGCACGGTGGCGGTCAGCACCTTGAGCTCGCCCACGGTGTGCGCGCCGGCGATGAAGTTCGCGGCCTCGCCGCTGCGGAGCTTGTCCTCAAGCGCCTCGACGCGGCGGCGCAGCTCGCGCAGGCTTTCAATCTGGGCGCGGGCCTTCTCGACGACCTCGTTCGGGCTGGTCTTGAGCATATCGGCCATGGCCAGGAGCTTACGGTTGTTCTCCTCGTTCTCGCGGAAGAACTCCAGGCCCGTGACGGCCTCTATGCGCCTCACGCCGCTCGCGACGGAAAACTCGCTCTCAATGCGGAAGGGGCCGACCTTGGCAGTGTTGTCTATATGCGTGCCGCCGCAGAGCTCGCTGGAGAAATCGCCCATGCTGACGACGCGGACGCTCTCGCCGTACTTCTCGCCGAAGAGGGCCTGGGCGCCCTTTGCGCGGGCCTCCTCAAGGCCCATGACCTCGGTGCCGACGGCGTCGCCCTTGAGTATCTCGTGGTTCACTATGCGCGCAACCTCCAGCAGCTCCTCGCCCGTCATGGCGGAGAAGTGCGTGAAGTCGAAGCGCAGGCGGTCGGGCTCGACGAGGGAGCCGGCCTGGTGGACGTGGTCGCCCAGCACTTTGCGCAGCGCGGCGTGGAGAAGGTGCGTGGCGGAGTGCGCGCGCATTATCGCGAGGCGGCGCTCGGCGTCAACGCTCGCGGTGACGGCGTCGCCCATGCGGAGGCTGCCGCGGAGCATTTTGCCGCTGTGCAGATATTTGCCGCCCTTGGTCTTCTGCACGTCCGTGACGGCGAACTCCGCGCCGTCGGGGCCGCTTATCGTGCCGCGGTCGGCGACCTGGCCGCCCATTTCGGCGTAGAAGGGCGTCCTGTCGAGGACGATGCTGCCCTCGGTGCCCTCGCCCAGCTCGCCCGCGAGCTCGCCGGCGGCGACGACGGCCTCGACCGTGCCGGTATCGCTCAGCGTGTCGTAGCCGGTGAAGACGGTGGGCTCGCCCTCGAGGCCGAGGTCGAGGCCGCTCCAGCCGCTTATCTCGCCGCGGGCGGCGCGGGCCCTCTCGCGCTGCTCGTCCATGAGCTTGTCGAACTCCGCCGTGTCCGCGCTCATGCCCGCCTCGGAGAGGATGTCCTCCGTGAGGTCGAGCGGGAAACCGTAGGTGTCGTAGAGCCGGAAGGCGTCCGCGCCGGAGAGGACAGTTTTGCCCTCGGCCCTGAGCGCGGCGATGTGCTCGCCCAGTATCCTCATGCCGCCGTCTATCGTGCGGGCAAAGCTCTCCTCCTCGGTCTTTATGACGCGGGTGATGAAGCTCTGCTTTTCGGCGAGGTCGGGATAGGCCCCGCGGTTTTCGTGTATCACGGTCTCGCAGACCTTGTAGAGGAAGGGCTCGTTGACGCCGAGGAGCTTGCCGTGGCGCGCGGCGCGGCGAAGCAGGCGGCGCAGGACGTAGCCGCGGCCCTCGTTCGAGGGCAGGACGCCGTCGCCTATCAGGAAGGTGGCGCTGCGGATGTGGTCGGTTATGACGCGCAAAGACACGTCGTTTCGTGCGTTTTCGCCATAATGCGCGCCGGTTATGTCGCTAACCCTGTGGGTAATGTTCATAACGGTGTCGACGTCGAAGAGGCTGGGCACGTCCTGGCAGACGCAGGCCAGGCGCTCGAGGCCCATGCCGGTGTCGATATTCTTGTGGGCCAGCTCGGTGTAGTGCCCCTGTCCGTCGGAGTTGAACTGGGAGAAGACGTTGTTCCAGACCTCGATATAGCGGTCGCAGTCGCAGCCGACGGTGCAGTCCGGCTTCCCGCAGCCGTACTTCTCGCCGCGG
>DVJK01000244.1 GCA_018716795.1 Candidatus Scatomorpha merdipullorum
CCGGAAGGAGCGTTCCCATGTCCATACTTGTCAGCGGCGGCGCGGGCTATATCGGCAGCCACACCTGCGTGGAGCTCGCCAACGCGGGATACGACGTCGTCATTGCGGACAACCTCATAAATTCGAGCGCCGAGGCCGTGCGCCGCGTGCGCGAGCTCACGGGGAAGGACATACCCTTCTTCAAGGCCGAGCTCTGCGACCCGGCCCAGGTCGAGGTCGTTTTCGCCTCCTGCCCGGATATCGACTCCGTCATACACTTCGCCGGGCTCAAGGCCGTGGGCGAGAGTGTGGAAAAGCCGCTCGAGTACTACACGAACAACCTCGTCAACACGCTGATGATTCTAAACGAGATGCGCCGCCGCGGCGTGCGCAACTTCGTCTTCTCCTCCTCCGCGACCGTCTACGGCACGCCGGAGACCGTGCCCATACCCGAGAGCGCGCCCGTCGGCGGCACGACGAACCCCTACGGCACGACGAAGCTCTTTATCGAGCGCATACTCTCCGACTGCTGCGCCGCGGACCCGGAGCTCAACGTCGCGCTGCTGCGGTACTTCAACCCCATCGGCGCGCACCCCTCGGGCCGGATAGGCGAGGACCCCAACGGCATCCCGAACAACCTCGTGCCCTATATCGCCCAGGTGGCGGTCGGGAGGCTTGAGAAGCTGCACGTCTACGGCGACGACTATCCCACGCCCGACGGCACGGGCGTGCGCGACTACATCCACGTCGTCGACCTCGCGCGCGGCCACGTCGCAGCGCTCGAGAAGCTGGAGACGAACTGCGGCCTCTTTGTCTGCAACCTCGGCACGGGCAGGGGATACTCTGTCTTCGACGTGCTCCACGCCTATGAGCGCGCCTGCGGGCGCACTCTGCCCTACGTCGTCGATCCCCGCCGCCCCGGCGACATCGCCGTCTGCTACGCCGACACGGAGAAGGCCGAGCGGGAGCTCGGCTGGAGGGCCGAGTTTGACCTCGACGACATGTGCGCCAGCTCCTGGAAGTGGCAGAGCATGAACCCGAACGGCTACGGCGGCTGAGGAAAATATAAATAAGCAAAGCCCCGGGGCCTCCGGGGCTTTTTCGAGAGGATGGTTATTATGAGCACACCCACGCTGGTCGTCATGGCCGCGGGCATGGGCAGCCGCTACGGCGGGCTCAAGCAGCTCGACGCGGTCGGGCCGCACGGGCAGGTCATATTGGATTACTCCGTCTACGACGCATACCGCGCGGGCTTTGAGCGCGTCGTGTTCGTCATAAAGCCGGAGATAGAGGCCGCCTTCCGCGAGCGGGTGGGGGAGAGGATCGCGCGCAAAATGGACGCGCGCTACGTCTTCCAGACGCTTGAAGACCTGCCCGCAGGCTATTCCGCGCCCGAGGGCCGCGTCAAGCCCTGGGGCACCTGCCACGCCGTGCTCGCCGCGAGGGGCGAGGTTGATGGGCCCTTCGCCGTCATAAACGCGGACGACCGCTACGGCCCCGAGGGCTTCCGGGGCATATACGAGCACTTTAAACGCGCCTCCGCCGGCGAATACTGCATGGCGGGCTATCTGCTCGGCAACACGCTCACGGAAAACGGCTCCGTCGCCCGCGGCGTCTGCGAGACGGACTCCGAGGGCAGGCTTGTCTCCGTAACCGAGCGCACGAGGATAGAGAAGACCGCCTCCGGCGCGCGCTATACCGAGGACGGCGGCGCAAGCTGGACGGATATCGCGCTTGACAGCACGGTCAGCATGAACCTCTGGGGCTTCACCCGCGACTTCATGGACGAGGCCTGGACGCGCTTTCCCGCCTTCCTCGACCGGACGCTGAGGGAAAACCCGCTCAAGGGCGAGTATTTCCTGCCCGGCGTCGTCACGCAGCTGCTCGAGGAGGGGCGGGCGAGCGTGCGCGTCCTCAGGACCCGCGACCGCTGGTACGGCGTCACGTACAAGGAGGACAGGGCCTCCGTCACGGCGGCCTTCGGGCGGCTTACGGAGGAAGGAGTTTATCCGGAAGAGCTCTGGGCTTGAGCCTTTGTTGAAATTTCGGGGATAAAGTAGAAACAGACGGGCCGGTACGCCCGCTTACGGGAGGCAACATGAAGCTGCTCATACTCACCTGCAGTACCGGCGGAGGACACACCTCCGCCGCCCGCGCCGTGGCAGAGGCGGCGTCCGAAGCCGGGGCCGAGTGCGTCATAATGGACGCGCTGCGTTTCCTGCCCGGCGTCGAGGGAAAGGTCATAAGCCGGGGCCACACCTTTGTATACCGCCACATGCCCCGCCTCTTCGGCGTGGGCTATCGCATGGAGCGGCGCGGCGGGGCCAGGGCCTTCCGCGTCACCTGCGCCAGGGGCGCGAGGGCGCTTCGCCGCTGCATCCTCGAGGGCGGCTACGACGCCGTCTTCAGCGTCCATGTTTTCGCGTCCTTCATGCTCAGCGAGCTGCGCCGCCGCGGGCTTTTGAACGTGCCCGCCGCCCAGGTCGCCACGGACTACACCTGCAGCCCGGGCTTCGCCGAGTGCAACCTCGACCTCAACTTCATCCCGCTGGGCCTGCGCGACGAGTTCATCGCCTGCGGCCTCAGGCCGGAGCAGCTGGCCGACACCGGCATACCCGTCCGCCGGGAGTTCTCCCGCGGCAAGACCCGCGAGCACGCGCGCCGCCTGCTCAAGCTGCCCAAGAGCGGGCCGCTTGTGCTCTTGATGTGCGGCTCCATGGGCTGCGGCCCGATGGAGGAGCTCGCCGAGGGCCTGAGCGCCGCCCTGCCCGAGGACGGCACGCTCGCCGTGCTCTGCGGCACGAACGAGCGCCTGAAGGCGGACATAGAGGCGGCCGGGCTTGCAAATGTGCGGCCCGTGGGCTATACTAAGCGCGTCAGCCTGTGGATGGACGCGGCCGACCTCATAATAAGCAAGCCGGGCGGCCTCACCAGCAGCGAGGCCATGGCCAAGCGCCTGCCGATGATTATCGTCGACGCCGTCCCCGGCTGCGAGACGAAGAACCTCGAATATCTGACCGCGCGCGGCTGCGCACGCTTTGTGCCGGTGGAGGACATACCCGCCGCGGCGCGCGAGCTGCTTCTCAACGCCGATGAGCGCGAGGAAATCCGCGGCAGGATAGAGCAGAACTTCCCTCAGGGCGCCGCCGAGCGCATAACCGAGGCGCTCTTTGGCCTCGCCAAAGGGCAAAGCAGGGGATAATGTAAGTGAAAAAGGAAACCGCACGCGAATATTTCTCCATACCCAACCTGTTGAGCTATTTCCGGCTCATACTCATACCGGTCTATCTCGTCGTATACTTCCGGGCAGAGGAGCCCGGCGACTATGTCTGGGCGGCGCTGGTCATCGCCGTCTCCGGCTTTACCGACATGTTCGACGGCAAGATTGCGCGGCACTTCAACATGATAACGGAGTGGGGCAAGCTCATCGACCCCGTCGCGGACAAGCTGACGATGGCCTCCGTCGCGCTGAGCCTGGCCTTCGACTTCCCGCTCATGCGGGCGGTCTTCGCGCTGTACGTGGTCAAGGAGGGCTTCATGGGCGTCATGGGCCTCATAATGCTCCGCCGCGGCTTCAAGCTCGACGGCGCGATGTGGTACGGCAAGGTCTGCACCGCCGTGACCTACGCCGTCATCTTCGTCCTCCTGCTGTTCCCCAAGCTCCCGCCCGAATGGCAGACCGCCCTCATAAGCGTGCAGATAGCCGTGACCCTCATGGCCTTCGCCCTCTACGCCGCCTACTACCGCCGGGTGTGGAAGCGGATGAAAAAAGCGTAAATAAAGCTCAAAAAGCGGACGCCGCGGCGTCCGCTTTTTTATTTCCCCTTCCGGCCCAGGAGGAGGGAGGAGTTTATTATAACGAGCACGCTGCCCGCGTTGTGGACGAGGGCGCCCACCACGGGGCCGAGGAGGCCTGGGATTGCGAGGCCTATCGCGAGGAAGTTGAGGCACATGGAGAAGGCTATGTTGAGCTTTATCGTCCGCATCATCCTCCGGCTCAGGCGCAGGAGGTGGGGCAGCTCCGCTATGTCGTCGTTCACGAGGGCGATGTCCGCCGCGTCTATGGCAATGTCGCTGCCTATGCCGCCCATGGCTATGCCAGTGTCGGCCGCGCGGAGCGCCGGCGCGTCGTTTATCCCGTCGCCTATCATGCAGACAGGGCTGTTTGCGGAGCGGCAGCCGGCGATATACCGGAGCTTGTCCTCGGGCAGGCACTCGGCGTGGACCTCGTCTATTCCGGCGCTCGCGGCGATGCTTTCCGCCGCGCCGCGGCGGTCGCCCGTGAGCAGGACGGGCGTGACGCCCTCGGCCTTGACGGCGCGTATCGTATCCGCCGCGTCGGCGCGAAGCGCGTCCGAGAGGGCGATGACGCCCGCGGCTTCGCCGTCCACGGCGATAAAGGCGGCGGTCGAGCCGCCCTCGGAGAGCTTCGCCGCGAGCGCCGTGAGCTCCGCGTCCGGCGCGCAGCCGGCCTCGCTCAGAAGCTCCGCGCGCCCGGCGAGCAGGCTCCGCCCCTTCACGACGGCGCTCACGCCCCGGCCCGGCAGCATTTTGAAGCCCTCGGCCTCGGGGACCTCAAGCCCCGCTGCCCGGCAGCACTCGACTATCGCCCGGCCCAGCGGGTGCTCGCTTCGCGCCTCCGCGCCGGCGGCGAGGGAGAAGAGCTCCTCGTCCGTCAGGCCCGGCAGGCGGCTTTTGACGGCGCTCACGCGCAGCCTGCCCTCGGTGAGGGTACCGGTCTTGTCAAAGCACACGCGCTTTACCTGCGCCAGCCGCTCGAGCGCGTCGCCCTCGCGCACGAGGAAGCCGTGCTTCGTCGCGTTGCCTATCGCGGCCATGATGGCCGTCGGCGTGGCCAGCACCAGCGCGCAGGGGCAGAAGACCACGAGAATGGTCACCGCGCGTATTATCTCGCCCGTCGCGGCCCAGGTCACTGCCGCCGCGCTCAGGGCGATAACGACTATCCAGGTCGCCCAGCGGTCGGCCAGGCCGACTATCTTCGCCTTCCCGGCGTCCGCGCTCTGCACCAGCCTCACCATGCGCTGGATGGAGCTGTCCTCGCCCACGCGCGTCGCGCGCATGTCGAAGCTCCCGAAGCGGTTCACCGTGCCGGAGCTCACCTCGTCGCCCGGGCCCTTGTCCGCCGGCAGGCTCTCGCCGGTCATGACGCTCTGGTCCACGCTCGTCTCTCCGGAGACTATCACGCCGTCGACGGGGATGCTCTCGCCGGGCAGGACGCGCAGCAGCTCGCCGACCCTGACCTCCTGCGCCGGTATTAGCTCCTCGCCCGCCGCCGTCAGCCGCCGCGCGGAGACCGGCGTGAGCTTTACCAGCCGCTCTATGCCCGCGCGCGCCCGCGAGACCGTCACGTCCTCGAGCAGCGCGCCGAGCTGCATGATGAAGGCCACCTCGCCCGCCGCGAAGTGCTCGCCCGTTATCACTGAGGCCGTGAGCGCGAGGGAAACCAGCACGTCGGCCTTGATGTCAAAGGCCGTGATAAGCCCCACGACGGCCTCGAGGATTATCGGCACGCCGCAGAGGATTATCGCCGCCCAGGCCGCGTCGAAGGGGAGGGGCAGGAGGTCGAAGAGGCTTATGAGCAGCGAGACGCCGCCTATCGCAAGGCAGCTTATCTCGCGCCGCATCCCGCCCCAGCCGGCCGCGGCCTCGAGCGCGGCGGCAATCTTAAAGCGAAGCGTTTTCATTGGGCTCACCTCGTATACATATAGGGGTATTGGTATATGATAGCAGAGCCCCGCGCCCCTGTCAAGCGCGGCAGGGAAAAATCCGCCGCGGGTGTATAAGCCCGGCCGGGCGTGTCAATACTATCCTCCGAAGTCAATACTTGTACGGAGGTACAGACATGGAGAACAAGAAAGGCTCCGGGGCGGGAGCTCTGGAGAAATTCTTTGCCGGAAAGGGCTTCTACATAGTCCTTTTCCTGTGCGCGGCTGTGATTGGCGTGTCCGCCTGGTCGCTGCTGAGCGGGAGAGGGGCTGTGGAGGAGGACGCCCTGGACGTCTACCGGCCCGTCGTGAGCCAGCCGCCGCTGCCGACCGCCGAGCCCGGCTGGGAGAGCCCTCCCGCCGAGGACGCCGCCGCCGAGCCGCCCGAGACGGTGAGCGAGACGCCTGCGGTGCAGCCCACGCCCGCGCCCACCCCGGCCCCGACGCCGGAGCCCGCGCCGGCCGACGCCGCGCCGGAGAGCTGGGCCTGGCCCGTCACCGGCTCGGTTGAGCGGGCGCACTCGCTCGACGAGCTCGTTTACGACAGGACCATGGGCGACTGGCGCACGCACGATGGGATAGACATAGCCGCCGCGCTAGGCGCGCAGGTCAAGGCCGGAGCCTCCGGCACGGTCACGGATATCCGCGACGATCCCCTCTATGGCACGACAGTGGTCATAAGCCACGGCGGAGGCTTCGAGAGCGTATACTCGAACCTCGCGGCCCTGCCCACGGTCGAGGTCGGCGACGCCGTCGCCGCCGGCGAGGTCATAGGCTCCGTCGGCACCACCGCCCTGTGCGAGTCCGGCGAGGTCTATCACCTGCACTTCGCCATGGCCTGCAACGGCGAAAGCGTAAACCCGCAGGAATACCTCGCCTGAAACGCCCGCAGGCGATTTAGAGCAAAAAAGGACCGGTCTTCGGACCGGTCCTTTTTCATCTTTACCCGGCGGGAGACGCTTTGCCGATACCTTCGTCTCGCTTATGTCCGACTGCTGCGTTTCGCATCAAACAATCAAACGCTCATAATTCTGAACGAA
>DVJK01000245.1 GCA_018716795.1 Candidatus Scatomorpha merdipullorum
GACGATGAGCTTCAGCGTCTCGAGGCCGAAATAATCGTCGATGTCACGGCCGTTGATGGTGATGGCGCCGGTGCCGCCCGGGAAGAGGTGCACGCGGGCGACGGAGGACTTCCTGCGGCCGGTGCCGTACATATAAGCCTTCTTGCTCTTATAGGTAGCCATTATACTTTACCTCCCTTAGCGGTCCCAGACTTCGGGCTTCTGGGCGGCGTGAGTGTGTTCCGCGCCGCGAAAGACGCGCAGGCGGGTGAGCTGCCAGCCGCCGATGGTGTTCTTCTGAAGCATACCGCGGACGGCGAGCTTCATGGCGAGCTCGGGCTTCTGCTTCATCAGACGGTCATAGCGGGTCTCGTGCAGGCCGCCGGGGTACCCGGAGTGGGTGCGGTAATACTTCTGCTCGAGTTTCTTGCCGGTGAGGACGGCCTTCTCGGCGTTGATGACGATGACGTAGTCGCCGCAGTCGACGTGCGGAGTGTAGTCAACCTTGAGCTTGCCGCGGAGCAGGTCGGCCGCGAGAGCGGCGGTCTTGCCCAGGGGCTTGCCGGCAGCGTCGAGTACGTACCACTTGCGGACGACGTCGTCCTTCTTGACCATGGTAGTGGACATTTCCTGTGCCTCCAGTATTATATAAGATAAAAACTTTGACAAAAGAGGCGCTGACACGTAAAATACCTTCAGCGCGCTATAAATTTATACCACCCGCGCGCGGACTTGTCAACAGCAAATTTGATTTTACCCATGCAAGCTCTTGAATACTCGCTTATGCTCTCAAATACTCGCGTATTCTCGACTTCGATTTTCAAATTTTCAGGTGAACGCTATGGACCTCAACCGTTTTACAGGCTTTGTCCGCCGCTGCGCGGACGACTTCGGAATGCTCCGGGAGGGCGACCGCGTGGCCGTCGGCGTCTCGGGAGGGAAGGACTCGATGGCCCTTCTGGCCGCGCTCGCGCAGCTCAGGCGCTATCACCCCTCGCGCTTCGAGCTCGAGGCCGTGACGATAGACATGGGCTTCCCGGGCATGGATTTCGCGCCCGTCGCCGAGTGGTGCGCAGCGCGGGAGCTGCCCTACACCATTGTAAAAACCGACATACGCGAGATAGTCTTCGACGCCCGGCAGGAGGACAACCCCTGCTCGCTCTGCTCAAAGATGCGCCGCGGCGCGCTCAACGACGCGATAAAGGCGCGCGGCTGCAGCAAGCTCGCCCTCGGCCATCACTTTGACGACGCGGTGGAGACCTTCCTCATGAACCTGCTCTTCACCGGGCAGATAGCCTGCTTCAAGCCCGCGACGTACATGTCGCGCGCCGGCGTCTGGCAGATACGCCCGATGCTGTATCTCGGCGAGGGCACGATAGCGGGCTTTGTCCGCGGCGAGGGCCTGCCCCTCGTCCCCACGACCTGCCCGGAGGACAAGGAGAGCAAGCGCGAGGAGATAAAAGGCCTCATAAAGCGGCTCCAGGCGGACTATCCCGACATAAAGGACAAGGTCTTCGGCGCGATGAAGCGCCTCCCGCTCGACGGCTGGGGCGGGGAGGAGGAATAAACGCCGCCCCGCGCGGCCGGACTGAAGGAGGATTGCAAGGCATGGAAAAAGTGGGCTTTTTCCGGCGCGAGGTGCTGGGCCTGCCCGTATGCGCGGCCGTGACGCGCGCGGGAGGGGATTTGCTCGTGCAGATAACGGGCGGCTGCGCCGAGCACATAGGCAGCGTGAGCACGGCCTATTTCGAGGACGGCGAGCGCAGGCTTGAGACGCTGCTGCTTCCGCACCACCGCGACGACGTCGTGAGCGAGCGCTTCGCCCTCGCGCTCAGCGAGCGGACGCGCGGCACGGTCGCCGTCGCCTGCGGCATACACTACGACGCGCCCGGGCACGAGGGCATAAAGGAGATAGTCCGCTGCACGGACGAGCTCCTGGAGGACGTCCTGGCGGAGTTCAACTCGGCCGAATAAGCCCGCGCAGCCCCATTGCGCCGAAACGGCGCCCTCTTTTGAGGGCGCCGCTTTTTTAGCTTATGAATTCGGAGATGTCCTCCGCGGTTTTGAGCACCAGAGGCAGGTTCGCGTCGAAGTTTTTCTTCATCCTGTCCACGGGGCCGGAGATGCTGACTGCGGCGACGACGTTGCGGCTGGCGTTGAAGATGGGCGCGCCGATGCAGAAGAGGCCGTACTCGCTTTCCTCCCGGTCGAGCGCGTAGCCGAGGCGGCGGACCTCCTTGAGCTCGCGCATGAGCTGTTCGGGGCTTGTGATGCTGTAATCGGTCAGGGGCTCAAAGCTGCTGACGCGGGAATACGACTCCAGGAAGCTCGGCGTCTGGAAGGCGAGGATGGCCTTCCCGCCCGCCATGAGGTGCGCGCGGCGGCAGAAGCCGATGAAGGAGTCGGTCCTTATGGTCGAGGGGCTCAGCACCTTGTCTATGACGCGGACGTACACGTCGCGGTCGAGCATGTGGATGTGCGAGGTCTCTCCGCTGCGCTTGGTGAGCTCCATGAGCATGGGGTGGCCGAACTTTATCACGTCCAGCCGGCGCGAGACGGTGTTGCCGAGGAAAATCAGCTTGACGTCCAGGCTGTACTTCGCGTCGGCGGATTTGTGGACAAAATTCTTCTCCTCCAGCGTGGCGAGCATACGGAAGACGGAGCTCTTGTTGAAGCCCGTGAGGGAGGCAATCTCCGGCACGGTGAGCTCCTCGTGCTTGGCCAGAAGGTCTATGATATCAAGCGTGTTTGCAACGGAATGCAGAACGTATTTGCTGTTGAGATTCTCCTGCATGGTCGTCTCCTTGACTGCTCAAAATGGCTTTGGGTGGAAGACATTATAGCACACTAATTCCCGCAAGTGAACAAGGGAAAGCGAAAATTTCCGGCCAGGAGGAGAAATTTTTCATCCAAAATTCTTTATGCGAACTGCTAATTCTACAATTGAAGCCATGCCGAATTGACGTATTCGTAGAAAAATTCGCATATCGAAGTTAAAATTCGTTATTTGATTGACTTTGGGCGCAGACGCGCCTATATTTATATCCAGAGCGATTCGGTATAAGAATCGATAATTATCATATCGAAAGAGCAAGGAGGCAGAGCGAATGCAGAAAATCAAATTCTACGGAATAGGAGGGCAGGGCGCGGTGACCGCGGCGAAGGTCTTATCCATCGCCGTCTCCGTGCACCAGGACGAGTACGCGATAACCGTCCCGGCCTACGGGCACGAGCGGCGCGGCGCGCCGGTGTACGCGCACATCATCGTGGACGACAAGCCCGTCCTCCTCAACTGCTATGTCTATGAGCCGGACATCATCGTGGTCTTCGACGACAAGCTCATCGACATGGGCGTGGACCTGGGCGAGGGCTGCACGGAGGAGACGGTCGTCGTCCTCAACACCTCGAGCGCGGAGATGGTGGAGCGTTACCGCGAGGCCTACGGCTTCAAGACCATCTATGCCTGCGACGCCACGGAGGCGGCCGTCAGGAACATCGGGCTCAGCATACCGAACAGCGCCATGCTCGGCGCGCTTGCCGCGACGGGCGTGGTGGGAATAGAGGCGGTCAAGGCCGCCGTCGACGAAAGCTTTGGAAAGGTTGGTGAAAAGAATGCAAACGCAGCGCAATACGCCTACGAGCACACCGTCAAAGCGTAGGGTACTGGGCCCCTGCTCGCACATCCTCTCCGCCGCGCACACCGGCTCCTGGCGTCTGGAGCGGCCCAGCGTGGACGAGAGCGCCTGCATCCGCTGCGGCACCTGCGCGCGCTACTGTCCGACGGCCTGCATAAGCGTCAGCAAAGAGGGCGCGCCGCTCTCCTTCGACTGGGATTACTGCAAGGGCTGCGGCATATGCGCCAACGAGTGCCCCAAACACGCGCTTAAAATGATACCTGAAGGGAGCGGTGACTGATGCCTGTCAAAATGTTCGACGGAAACGGGGCCGCCGTTGAGGCCATAAGGCTGGCAAGGCCGGGCGTTATCGCGGCGTATCCCATCACTCCTCAGAGCTCCATCGCCGAGCACCTGGCCGACGAGGTGGCGAACGGGAGCATCGACGCCGAGTATGTCCGTGTCGAATCCGAGCACTCGGCCATGTCCGTGAGCATCGGCGCCCAGCTCACCGGCGTGCGCGTCGCGACGGCGACGGCCTCCGTGGGCCTGGCGCTCATGCACGAGGTCTGCGGCGTCGCCGCGGGCTGCCGCGTGCCCATTGTCATGCCGGTCGTGAACCGCTCGCTGGTCGCGCCCTGGTCGCTCTGGTGCGACCACTCCGACACCATGGCCGAGCGCGACACCGGCTGGCTTCAGTTCTATTGCGCCACCGTGCAGGAAATACTCGACCTCACGCTCTGCGCCTACCGCATCTCCGAGCACGAGGAGGTCCTGACGCCCTCGATGGTCTGCTTCGACGGCTTCTACCTCTCCCACTCCATGCAGAGGGTGGACACGCCCGAGGACGAGGAGGCCTGGAGCTTCGTCGGGCCCTACGTGCGGAAGAACATGTACCTCGACACCAAGGACGTCATGTTTATCAACGACCTCTGCCCCACGGTGGAGCACACCGAGATGAAGTACCAGCAGATGATGGGCTTCAAGCGCGCCGCCGAGGTGGCGAAGGAGGTCTTCGCCGAGTATAAGCAGCGCTTCGGGCGCGAGCTGCACACCGTCGAGAAGTATATGCTCGACGACGCGGACGTGGCCGTTGTGACGATAGGCTCCATGTCCGGCACGGGCAAGTACGTCGTCAATCAGCTGCGCGAGAAGGGCGTGAAGGCCGGACTGCTGCGCATCTGCATGTTCCGCCCCTTCCCGGCCGAGGAGGTCAGGGAGGCGCTTCGCGGCGTGAAGGTCGTCGGCGTCGTCGACCGCTCCAGCGGCCTGGGCGCGGCGCAGGGGCCCGTCTGCTCCGAGGTCAAGGCCGCGCTGTGCGGCGAAACGGGCGCGAGGGTGTTCGGCTTCACCGGCGGCATCGCCGGCCGCGACATCTCCGACGGCTCCTTCAGGAAGATTTTCGGCGAGCTCTTCGACGTGTACGAGGGCAGGGCGGACGACTGCAAGGCCTGGTTCGACGTCAGGGACGACGCGATGAGCATTAGAGAGGTGGACATGCCATGCTGACTTACAAGGTTCAACCCAAAGGCGCGGTCTCTCCGGGCATAAGCACCTGCCAGGGCTGCATGATAGACGTCATTTTCCGCAACGTGCTGGAGATTATGGGCGACGACACCGTCCTGGTCGTGCCTCCCGGCTGCGCGGCGCAGTTCTCCGGCACCGGGCCGGAGGCCTCCGTCACCGTGCCCGGCATCCAGGGCAACCTGGAGAACTCCGCGGCCATCGCCTCGGGCATCTCCAACGGCTTCAGGCACCAGGGCAACAAACACACCAAGGTGGTCGTCATAGCCGGCGACGGCGGCACCGTGGACATCGGCATCCAGTCGCTCAGCGGAGCGATGGAGCGCAACGAGGACATCCTCTACATCTGCTACGACAACGAGGCCTATATGAACACCGGCATCCAGGGCAGCAGCTCGACGCCCTTCGCGGCCTCCACCACCACGACACCCGCCGGCAAGCCCGTCAACAGCAAGGACCTCATCCAGATAGTCATGGCGCACCACGTGCCCTACGCCGCCACGGCCTCCGTCGCCAACATACCCGACCTGCGCCGCAAGGTGCAGAAGGCCCGCGACATAGAGGGCTGCCGCGTCCTGCACATCATGAGCCCCTGCCCGACCGGCTGGGGATACCCCTCCGCCAAGACCGTCGAGGTCGCACGCGAGGCCATAAACTGCGGCGCCTGGGTCCTGCTCGAGTATGAAAACGGCAAGCTCAGCCTCGGCCGCAGGCCCGCGGCCCTGGGCGAGGCGGAGAAGTACTTCGGGATGCAGAAGCGCTTTAAAGGGGCGAGCGCCGAGGACATCAAAAGCGCCTCCGCGCACTTCGTCGAGAGATACGAATATCTCGAGAAGCTGTCTGAGCTCTGCTGAGCCCATGAGTTAGAGAAGGGAGAAAAAAGATGAGCAAAAAGATGTCCCCGACCAAGGCGTATATAGAGCTTGCCATCGCCGTCATATTCTATATAGCCGCCTCCATGATAACTCCGCCGGCCGGCTTGACAGACGCGGGCTGGAAGGCCATAATATTCATGATAGTCTGCGTTTATGTCTGGGTTACCGAGTTCATACCCATAGGCATATCCTCCTGCTTCCTGATGTTCGTGCCCGCGCTGCTGGGCATCCAGGACACCAACTCCATCCTGACGAACTTCGGCATCGCCACCATGTTCTTCATCATGGGCGCGCTTATAATCGCGAAGGTGTTCATCGACACCGGCCTCGGCTACCGCATCTCGCTGTACATCACGCCGATGTTCGGCTCCAAGAGCAAGAACGTGCTGCTCGCGATAATGCTCTGCGGCTGCCTCATCTCCTCCGTGCTGGTCGACATCCCCACCTGCATCATCCTGGCCGGCATCGCCTACCCCATGCTTCAGGAGAGCGGCTGCGAGCCGGGCAAGAGCAAGTTCGGCAAGGCCGTCATGATAGGCATCCCCATCTCCGCGGCCATCGGCGGCTTCGCCACCCCGGCGGGCAGCGGCCTCAATATCCTCACCATCAACCTGCTCGGCAGCATCGGCGGCGAGACCGTCAGCTTCCTGCAGTGGAGCGCGATAGGCTATCCCATGGCCCTCGTGCTGAACTTCATCGCCTGGGCGGTGCTCACCCTCGTCTTCAAGCCGGAGATTGAGCACGTCAAGGGCTTTGAAAACCTCAAGCAGAAGAAAAAGGAGCTCGGCCCCATGACGAAGGACGAGAAGAAGTTCCTCGTCGTCTTCGCCGTTGTGCTTATCCTCTGGGTGACCCAGTCCATGACCGGCATCGAGACGGCCTTCGCCTCCCTGCTCGCTGTCTGCGTCTTCTTCCTGCCCGGCATGAACCTCATGACCTGGGAGAAGGCCAAGGACTCGATAAGCTGGGATTCCATCCTCCTCATCGGCTCCGCCAACGCGATTGCCATGATACTCAGCACCCAGGGCGCGGCCGAGTGGCTCAGCGACGTCTGCCTCGGCGGCCTCACCGGCTCCACGCTCTTCGTGATACTGCTGGTCATCACCGCCTTCGGCATTTTCAGCCACCTCCTCATCCCCGTCGCCAACGCGGTCCTCTCCGTCTGCGTGCCAGTCGTGTGCGCGCTGGCCGCGACGATAGGCGTCAACCCCGTGTACCTCGTGCTGCCTCTCGGCTTCACCGCGAGCGCCGTCTTCATCGTGCCGCTCGACCCCATCCCGCTGACGACCTTCGGCTACGGGTACTGGAAGCTGCCCGAGATGGCCAAGCCCGGCCTCATCATCTCCATCATCTGGATACCCATCTGCGCCCTCTGCATACTCGGCGGACGCGCCCTGGGCATCATATAAAGGCATACGCAAAAGGGGAGGCCGCCTTCGGCGGCCTCCTTCCCGGCTTTGAGAAGAATACAAGGAGTGTTTATATATTGAAGCTTATAACCCGCAAGGAGGCCGCGGCCCTGCTGCGCGACGGCCTCACCCTGGGCGTGGGCGGCTTCGGCTCGCACAGCGCGCCGGACGAGCTGCTCCTGGGCATAGAGGAGCGCTACGCCGACGAGGGCAGCCCGAAGGGCATAACCGTCCTCTCCGGCATCTGCACAGGCAACAACAGGTTTGACGACATAGGCCACAACCGCCTCGGCGCCGAGGGCCTCATAGACACGCTTATCGCCGGGCACTACAAGAACTCCGCGCAGATGGACAAGCTCGTCAGCGAGAACAAAATAGCCGGCTACGCCCTGCCCCTCGGCGTGGTCATGAACCTGCTGCGCGCCGCCGCGGCCGGGCGCCCCGGCGTCCTCACCCGCGTGGGCCTGCACACCTTCGTCGATCCGAGAGTCGAGGGCTGCGCCGTCAACGTGCGCGCCCGCGGGCAGGGCAGGGAGCTTGTGAAGGTCCTGGAGCTCGAGGGCAGAGATTATCTCTTCTACCGCGCCGTGCCGCTCGACGCCTGCGTGATACGCGCCACCTACGCCGACGAGGACGGCAACCTCTCCCTCGCGCACGAGGACATACACGAGGCCCAGCTGCAGATGGCCCTCGCCGCGCACAACAACGGCGGCGTCGTCATAGCGCAGGTCGAGGCCGTGCTCGAGCGCGGAAGCATCCCGGCCCGCGAGGTCGCGATAAACCACTCCCTGGTCGACTACGTCGTCGTCTCCACGCCGGAGACGCACAGGCAGAACTACGCCGTCGACCGCTACCACCCCGAGTACACCGGCGAGGTGCGCATACCCGCAGGGGATATCCCGGCCATGCCGCTCAGCCTGCGCAAGGTCATCGCCCGGCGCGCGGCCCTGGAGCTCCGCCGCGGCAGCGTCATAAACCTCGGCATAGGCATCCCCTCCGGCGTGGGCAGCGTGGCCAACGAGGAGGGCGCGGCGGGCGAAATCCTGCTCTCGCTCGAGTCCGGCCCGCTCGGCGGCGTGCCCACGGAGGGCGTCGGCTTCGCCTGCGCGACGAATCCGGAGAACATATACCCCATCGCCGACAACTTCGACTTTTACGACGGCGGCGGCCTGGACGCGGCCTTCCTCGGCCTCGCCCAGGTGGACGAGAACGGCAACGTCAACGTCTCCCGCTTCGGGAAGAGCTGCGCCGGCCCCGGCGGCTTCATAAACATCACCCAGAGCACGAAAAACGTCTGCTTCATGGGCGGCTTCACCGCCTCCAAGCCGAAGCTTGAGATAGGCGGCGGGAGGCTCGGCATAGTCGAGGACGGCGCGGGCGTCAAGTTCGTCAAGAGGGTCGAGCAGGTCACCTTCTCCGCCGACTACGCGCGCGAGACGGGGCAGAACATACTGTATATAACCGAGCGCGCGGTTTTCCGCCTGGCGGACAGGGGCATAGAGCTCATCGAGATTGCCCCGGGCGTCGACCTCGAGCGCGACATCCTTGCGCACATGGAGTTCGCTCCCGCGATTTCGCCGGAGCTGAAGCTCATGGACGCGCGGCTTTTCAATCCCGGGCCCATGGGCCTGAAAATATAGGAGGCGGATATATGAGAGATTACGATTTGCGCTCCGCCCTCGAGCTGCTCTCCCATATGAAGGGGCAGCTCGCCGAGACGGACGTGCCCGTCGACCCGGAGGCGGAGCTCTCCGGCGTCTACCGCTACGTGGGAGCGGGCGGTACGGTCAAGCGGCCGACGCGCGAGGGCCCGGCGGTGATTTTCAACCGCGTCAAGGGCTTCGACGGCGCGCGCGTGGCCATAGGCGTCCTCGCCAGCCGGAAGCGCGCCGCCGCCATACTGGGCGCGGAGCCTGCGAGGCTCGGCTGGCTTTTGAAGGACGCGGCGGAAAAGCCCCTGGACCCCGTCGTCGTCGAGGGGCCGCAGCCCTGCCAGGAGGTCGTCCGCTACGCGACCGAGCCGGACTTTGACCTCAACCGCCTCATTCCAGCGCCCACGAACACGCCCGACGACGCCGGGCCCTACATCACGATGGGCATGTGCTACGCAAGCCACCCGGACACCGGGCTCTCCGACGTCACGATACACCGCCTGTGCATACAGGGCAGGGATGAGCTGAGCATCTTCTTCACGCCCGGCGCGAGGCACATCGGCGCGATGGCCGAGCGGGCCGAGCAGCTGGGCCGGCGGCTGCCTATTTCCGTGAGCATAGGCGTCGACCCCGCGATTGAGATAGCCTCCTGCTTCGAGCCGCCCACGACCCCGCTGGGCTATAACGAGCTCTCGATTGCCGGCGCGCTGCGCGGCGAGCCGGTGCGCCTCGCGCGCTGCCTGAGCGTGGACGAGTGTGCCATCGCGAACGCGGAGTACGTCATAGAGGGCGAGGTGCTGCCCGGCGTGCGCGTGCGCGAGGACCAGAACCGCAACACCGGCTTCGCCATGCCGGAGTTCCCCGGGTACACCGGCCGCGCCAGCAGCGACTGCTGGATTATCAAGGTCAAGGCCGTGACCCACCGCCGCAATCCGATAATGCAGACCTGCATCGGCCCGAGCGAGGAGCACGTCTCCATGGCCGGCATCCCCACGGAGGCGAGCATCCTCATGATGGTGGAAAAGGCCATGCCCGGCAAGCTCCTGAACGTCTACTGCGCCTCGGCGGGCGGCGGGAAGTACATGGCGGTGCTGCAGTTCAAAAAGACCGTCCCCTCGGACGAGGGGCGGCAGAGGCAGGCCGCGCTCCTGGCCTTCTCGGCCTTCAGCGAGCTCAAGCACATATTCATAGTGGACGAGGACGTGGACTGCTTCGACATGAACGACGTGCTCTGGGCGATGAACACCCGCTTCCAGGGCGACAGGGATATCATTACGATACCCGGCGTGCGCTGCCACCCGCTCGACCCCTCGAACGACCCGGCCTTCTCGCCCAGCTGCCGCGACCACGGCATGGCCTGCAAGACCATATTCGACTGCACCGTCCCCTTCGACATGAAGGATCGCTTCGTCCGCGCGCGCTTCATGGAGCTCGACCCGGGCAAATGGCTGCCCGAGGAAGCGCGATGAACAGAAAGCGCATAATCGTCGGCGTCACAGGGGCCAGCGGCGCCCCGCTGGCCCTGAGCGTCCTGCGCGCCCTCCGGGCCCAGGGCGTCGAAATACACCTCGTCCTCTCCGAGGGCTTCAAGCGCATGCTGCGCGAGGAGTCGGACATACGCCCGGAAAAGCTCGCCGCCCTCGCCGACGCCGTGTACATGGAGGACGACCTCGGCGCGCGGATATCGAGCGGCAGCTTCGTGACGGACGGCATGGTTGTCGTGCCCTGCAGCATGAAGACGCTCTCGGCCATAGCCAACGCCTACGACGAGAACCTCATCGTCCGCGCCGCGGACGTCTGCCTCAAGGAGGGCCGCCGCGTCGTGCTTGTCCCGCGCGAGACGCCGCTTAGTCGCGCGCACCTGCGCAACATGCTCCGCGCCGCGGAGGACGGCTGCGCCATAGTGCCGCCAATGCTCAGCTTTTACGCGGGCGAGGAGAACCTCCGCGCCCAGATTGAGCAGGTCACCGGCAAAATCCTGCTTCAGTTCGGCCTTCTGCACCCGGAGATGCAGGTCTGGGGCGAGCCGAAGCGCGAGCTTTGAAAAAACCGGAGGGAGCCTCGGCTCCCTCCGGTTTGCTTTTCACCGCCGCCGCAGCACGAAGGCCAGGACGGCGCAGACTATTATCCCCAGCGCAAAGGGGATGGCGAGCAAAAACGCGGTGCTCGCCGGCGCGCTGCACATGACGCAGCGCTCAAGCGCGGCGTAGTTATATGCGGTGACGGCGCACATCGCGCCGAAAAGCAGCACGCCGAGGACGGCGAATATGACGGATAAGCGGCGTTTCATGGCGGATTCCTCACTTTTTCCTCAGAGTGAGCCAGAGACCTATGCCCATCACGGCGGCGCAGAGCGCGAGCGCTATCCCGGAGCCGCTCAGCGTCACGGCGGAGGCCGCGTCGAGCGCCGCGGCCCGCCCCGGCGAAAAGAGCAGCACGCCGCCGATGCCGAGCAGGCCCAGCGCCCCGGCGAGGCAGAGCGCGACGCCCAGCCGCCCCGGCTTCGGCCCCGCTTCCGGCGCGCTTCGGGCTTCGCCGCCGCCCGCCAGCTCGTCAAGCGAGACGCCGAAGAGCTCCGCCATTGCGCGAAGCTTCCCAAGCTCCGGCGAGGCCGCGCCCCGCTCCCACTTGCTGACGGT
>DVJK01000246.1 GCA_018716795.1 Candidatus Scatomorpha merdipullorum
CCCGTCCTTTGCGATTTTCTGCTAGTATAGCACACAAAAAGCCGGGAGAAAAGGAGGTTTGTTCCGAATTCTATTGCTTATACAGAGAAGAGCGGCTGGTGTTGGGCACCAGCCGCTCTTGAATCAGTCAGTTATCAGGTAAGTGAACTCTGTTTTTGTCCCGTCGGAGTTTGGGATACTGATTATAACGCTGAAATCGTCAGTCAGGCTTTCTGCATCAGTAGGAATATCAACATAAAATCGTCTGGTTTCTGTGTCTCCAACCTCTAAACCCACGCCATAGTAATTGAGATCAAATTCATGCCAAACATTCGGCTCAATCGTCTCTATTGTTCCGCTGTCATCCATAAGATAGCTTTCACTATAGACGCGATACAGGCCATTCACTATATCAGGTGTGTATTGTATGTATTGTCTTGTCAGCCAGCCCCGCCGCCTTCTTGCTGCTGATAAAGTCGCTGAAGCTTTCTTCGATAGTCGGCGATACGTGCTTCATCTTCATTCTTGGCATAAAAAAGCACCTCTTGATTCTTCAAAATTTTAAAAAATCAAGAGGTATAAGAAAATCAGGGGTTTCTTCTCGAAACCCCTGAAATTCCTAGCGTACCCAGTCGCTTTTGGTGTTTGGTGGAGATAAGCGGGATCGAACCGCTGACCTCTTGAATGCCATTCAAGCGCTCTCCCAGCTGAGCTATACCCCCACGGAAGCGACGTGTTGTCTGCCTTTGCGAGGCCTCTCGCAATCGGCTTGATTATAATAGCACGCCGCTTGCTTCTTGTCAAGTGTTTTTTCGCGCTTATTTCAAAAATCCCGCGACTATCTGCTCCTCGGCTTCCGCCTCGGTGAGGCCGAGGGTCATGAGCTTGGTTATCTGCTCGCCGGCTATCTTGCCTATCGCGGCCTCGTGGACGAGGCTGGCCTCCACGCTGTTGGCGGTTATCTCGGGGATGGCCTGCACGTAGCTCTCGTCCATGACGATGTTGTCGCACTCGCTGTGGCCGTAGCAGCGCGCGTTGCCGTTTATCCGCAGCACGAGCACCTGGCGCGATTTATCCCGCGCGACGCCGCGGCTTATGACGTTGGCGGAGCTGTCGTCGCCGTCGAGGTCTATCGTGAACTCGCTGTGGCTCGTCTGCTCGCCGTGGGTCATGAGCTTCTCGCGGACGATAAGCGTGGCCCTCTCGCCCAGCTTGGCGGTCGTGACGCGCTCGGTGGAGTCGACGCCCTTTATCTGCGTCGTGTCCATCTCCATATACGCGCCCTCGCCGAGCTCTATGTGCGTGGTGGGGTTCATGATTTTCCCGCCCTTGCCGTCGCCGTCGGCGTAGTGCTTCTCGACGTACTTCAGCCGCGCGTTCCTGTCCAGGTAGAAGCTGTGTATGCCGTCGTGCTGACTGTCCTGATTGCCGCAGTTGTTGATGCCGCAGCCGGCGATGATTGTGACGTCCGCGCCCTCGCCGATGTGGAAGTCGTTGTACACGAGGTCCTTGAGGCCGCTCTGCTCAATTATGACGGGGATGTGGACGCTCTCGTTCTTCGTGCCGGGCTTGACGTATATGTCTATGCCGGGCTTGTCGCCCTTGGTGACGATGTCTATGTTCGCGGTGGTGTTCCGCCCCTCAAGCTTGCCGTCGGAGCGGATGTTGTACGCGCCCTCGGGCACGCCGTGCAAATCGGCTATCTCCGCGAGCAGGTCGCGCTGAATCTTGTCAAGTGCCATGCCGTACCTCCTTACACCGCGGCGAGCCGGCCGCAGGCGCCCGCGCCGCCCATGAGCCTGGGCAGGATTTCGTCCTTGGGGCCCTGCTCGCTTATGCGCCCGGCGGCTATCACGACAATCTTGTCGGCTATCTCGAGGATACGCTCCTGGTGCGAGATTATGAGAATGGAGCCGTTTATCTCCTCATACATCTTCTCGAAGACGTTGATGAGGTTCGAGAAGCTCCAGAGGTCGATGCCGGCCTCCGGCTCGTCGAAAATGGAGAGCTTCGTGCCCCGCGCGAGGATGGTGGCTATCTCGATGCGCTTGAGCTCGCCGCCGGAGAGGCTGGCGTTGACCTCGCGGTTTACATAATCCCGCGCGCACATGCCGACGCGGCTGAGATAGTCGCAGGCCTCGCCGACCGTGAGCTTGCGGCCGGAGGCCAGGCGGAGCAGGTCGTACACCGTTATGCCCTTGAAGCGCACGGGCTGCTGGAAGGCGAAGCTTATGCCCTTCCTCGCGCGCTCGGTGACGCCGAGGCCGGTGATGTCCTCGCCGTCGAGGATTATGCTGCCGGACGTGGGCTTTATTATGCCGGCGATGATGCGGGCGAGGGTGCTCTTGCCTCCGCCGTTCGGGCCGGTTATGGCGACGAAGCGCTCGCTCACCGCGAGGCTTATGTCGTTGAGTATCTCCTTTTCGCCGTCCTCGTCCGCGGCGGCGTAGGATATGTGACGAAGTTCAAGCATAGGTCTACCTCTCTAAAAGCTGTCGTTGTCTATTTTATGTGAAATGTCCTTTTTGAAGACAATCTTGGACTCCCTGTGGTGGATGAGCCGGTTTATGTTCTCGTGGTGGCGCAGGACAATCAGCAGCACCGCCGCGGCCGCGATGAGTATGCAGCGCGTGGAAAAGCCGTTCGCGACCATGGTGACGGGCACGCTCACGGTGCTCAGTATGCTGCCGAGGGAGACGTAGTGCGTCGCGGCGACGAGCACGCCGAAGATGAAGAGGGCGATAAGCGCGGCGCGGTAGTCAATGACGAAGACGCAGCTCACGCCGGTGAGAATCCCCTTGCCGCCCCTGAAGCCGTAAAATATCGGGAAGGAGTGGCCGAGGATGCAGCAAAAGGTGGCCGTGACGCGGCCGGTGTCGGTAAACTCCGCCTCAAAGCCCTCGGGCGCGGCGAGGCGGAGCAGGAGCCCGCCTATGAGCGCGGCGAGCATGCCCTTGAGCACGTCGATGGCTATGACGCCCGCGGCGCCCGTGACGCCGTATATCCGGTAAAAGTTAGTGAGGCCCGCGTTCCCGCTCCCGTGCCGGCGCACATCCTGTCCGAAAAGGAAGCGGGAGATAATTATCGAGCCGTTTACACTGCCGAGCAGGTAGGCAATTATCGCCGAAAGCGCGAGCATGAGCGTGGTCAGCATACTTACTCCTTATCTCCCTTCTGCCGAATCACGATGCGTATGGGCGTGCCCTCGAGGCCGAAGGCGGCGCGTATCTGGTTTTCAATATAGCGCTGGTAGGAAAAGTGGAAGAGCTCCCGGCTGTTGCAGAAGACGACGAAGTTCGGCGGCCGGACGCCGGTCTGGGTCATGTAGTATATCTTGAGCCGCCTGCCCTTGTCGGTCGGCGGCTGCTGGCGCGCCTGGGCGTCTGCGAGCACGTCGTTGAGCATGCCGGTCGTTATCCTCATGGCGCTCTGGTCGTTGACGTAGTTGACGAGCTCGAATATCCGCTCCGTCCTCTGGCCGGTGAGGGCCGAGATGAAGAGCACGGGCGCGTAGCTCATGAAGCTGAGGTCGCGCAGGACGTCCTTCCGGAGCTTGTCCATGGTCTTGCCGTCCTTCTCGACGAGATCCCACTTGTTGACGACAATGACGCTGGCCTTCCCCGCCTCGTGGGCGAGGCCGGCAATCTTGGTGTCCTGCTCCGTGACGCCCTCCCTCGCGTCTATCATTATAAGGCAGACGTCCGCCCTGTCAATGGCCAGCTTGGCGCGCATTACGGAGAATTTTTCTATCCGGTCGTCCACCTTGCTGCGGCGGCGGATGCCGGCGGTGTCTATGAATACGTACCTGCCGTACTTGTTTTCAAAATAGGTGTCGACGGCGTCGCGCGTGGTGCCGGCCATGTTGCTGACTATGACGCGCTTTTCGCCGAGGATGAGGTTTACAAGCGAGCTCTTGCCGACGTTGGGCTTGCCTATGACGGCGACGCGGATGCGGTCGTCGTCGGCCTCATACTCGCTCTCGGGCGGGAAATTCGCCACGCACTCGTCGAGCAGGTCGCCCGTGCCGTGGCCGTGCACGGCGGAGACGGAGATGGGGTCACCGAGGCCGAGGGAGTAGAACTCATAGAAGGCCGGGTCCACGTCGCCGGTGGAGTCCATCTTGTTGACAACGAGTATGACCGGCTTGCCGGAGCGCTTGAGCATGTCGGCGACGGTCTTGTCCGCGGCGGTGACGCCGGTGCCTATCTCGGTGACGAGGACGATGACGTCCGCCGCGTCTATGGCGAGCAGGGCCTGCTCGCGCATGAACAGGAGAATTTCGCTGTCGGCGCTCGGCTCTATGCCGCCGGTATCGACTATGTCGAATTTCCGCCCGTTCCACTCGCACTCGGCGTACAGCCGGTCGCGCGTGACGCCCGGCGTGTCCTCGACAATCGAGAGCCTGCGCCCGGCGAGGCGGTTGAAGAGCATGGACTTGCCGACGTTCGGCCTGCCCACTATGGCTACGAGGGGTCGGGACATGGCGGTACTACCTCCGGAGTGAATAGTGAATAGTTAAATGCTCAGCATGGCGTTTAGAAGCTCTTGGCCGCTGCTGCCTATGGGGACGACGGGGACGCCGAGGGCGGCGGAGGCCTCCTCCAGCGTGACGTCGTCGAGGAAGACGCCCTCGCCGTGGCGGAGCATCTTCGCCGGGATGAGCACTCGCTCCCCCAGCTCCTTTCCCCTGAGCTGGGCGATGAGGTCGCCGCCGGTCACGAGGCCCGCGACGTCTATCGTGTGGCCGAAGAAGTCGTTGACTATGGCGCAGACGCTACCTTTTATCTTAGCACACTTTTTGTGTCCGGTTTGTAAAAGTTTCTCTAAAAGCGGCGCGGCGGAGACGCCCGTCGCTATCGTAAAGCTCTCGCCCGTGCCCGCGTCGGGGCTGACGGCCTCCAGCGCGTCGGCAAACTCGGTCTCCAGCAGGCGGATGAGGCCGACGCCGTTTTCAAGCTGGCTGTACTCCTCGTAGTATTCGTCCGAGGGCAGCTCCCGCCCCGCCTTGAGATAGAGCTCGTCGGAGCACCAGAATATCCGGCTGCCGCGATTTTCAAGGCACTCGGCGGCGAAGGCCTCGACGCGGTCTATCGTCTCGGCGGCCGAGGCGGCGTCGAAGGGCCTGAGCTCCGCAAGCCCCTCGCGGTGCTTCGTGAGACCGACGGGCACAATGGAGACGCTGTACACGCCCGGATAGAGCTCCGCAAGCTCGCGCATGGAGCGGCTGAGCTCCTCGCCGTCGTTCCAGCCGGGACAGCAGACTATCTGGCAGTTCAGCTCGATGCCCGCTTTCGCGAGGCGGCGGAGCGGCGTCATGACGTCCGCGGCGCGGGGATTGCCCATCAGTCGCGCGCGCAGCTCGGGATTCGTCGCGTGGACGGAGACGTTTATCGGGCTTATGCGCAGGGCGCATATCCGCTCAAATTCCCGCTCTGAGAGGTTCGTGAGCGTGATGTAGCTGCCGGTGAGGAAGCTGAGGCGCGCGTCGTCGTCCTTGAAGTAGAGGCTTTTGCGCATGCCCTTCGGCAGCTGGTCGACGAAGCAGAAGACGCAGCGGTTCGAGCAGCCCCAGGGCCTGTCCATCAGGTACTCCTCGAAGTCGAGGCCGAGGTCCTCGCCCTCGCCCTTGCGCACCCTGACCGTCCGCTCGCTGCCGTCCGGGCGGCGTATGGTCAGCACAAGGCGGCTCTCATAGCTCCAGAAGCGGTAGTCGAGCACGTCCTCAATCTCATGCCCGTTTATTGCGACGAGCGCGTCGCCTATGTGAATATGTCTCCTGACCGGGCTGGACCTGTCCACGCCCGTAACCGTGTTGAGCATAAACGCACCTCAGCATTTCGCTTGAATCTCGCGCCGCCGGGCGCGAAGCGGGCCGGCGGCCCCGGCCCTCCGGCCAGCCGATAGCAAAAGAAGGAAAGGCGCTGTGCCTTCCCTTCTTAAGCTTTCTCAGTTGCTCTCCTCGACCTTGAGGACCACACGACCGTTGTACTGGCCGCAGGCCTTGCAGGCGCGATGGGGCAGATGGTAAGCGCCGCAGTTGGGGCACTTGACTATGTGGGGCGCGGTCAGCTTCCAGACGGAAGAGCGCCTCTTGTCACGCCTCTGGCGGGACACCTTACTTTTCGGAACTGCCATGTTTACACCTCCCGTGATACGCTGTCGTGGGCAGCAGATTTGTGTTTCATTTATCCAAAAGCTGCTCCAACACAGCAAATCTTGGATCAGTTTCCGGCTTGCAGCCGCAGTCGCCCTCGTTGAGGTCCTTGCCGCAGCGCGGGCAGAGGCCCCGGCAATCGCTCCTGCAGAGGAACTTCGCCGGCATGTCGAGGATGAAGGCCGTCTCAAGCAGCTCGTCTATGTCGAGCGTGTCGCCCTCGAGGAAGAAGGCCTCCCCGTCGTCCGCCGCGCCCTCCGTCTCCGGCAGGAGCGGGGTTTCGAAATCCGTGCGGCGGCCCGTTTCGAACTCGCGCCCGCAGCGGTCGCAGACGCAGCGCATACGCGCCTCAACGCTTCCGCGCGCCGTGAGGACGCCCGCGGTGTTGAGCACCTCGCCGCGGCCCGTGACCGGCCCGAGATACCCCTCAACCGACGGGAAGCTCAGCCTCTCCGCGTCGAGCTCGCGCTCAAAGGGCAGACGGGAGCCCTCGCTCACGAGTATTTCCCGCAAATCGAGCTTCAAGCCCTCACCGCCTTTCGCCAAAAAGCCTCCATGAGGCTAGCCTTGGTATTATAATAGAAATAGCCGCCGATGTCAACAACATTTTATCCCTGAAAGGGGCTTCGCGCCGCCTCCCGCTTGCAAAAATCATCTTCGTTTGCTATAATAAATTGAAGTATTGTCGGCTTGAGGTGGACAGATGGCGGATTATATAATTCCCGCGGGCTGCGGGACGGCGGAATATGTGGACAAGAAGTCGCGCTTCATCGCCCGCGTCGCCCATGCGGAGAGCGTGAGCGAGGCGATGGAGTTCATCGAGGGCGTCCGTCGCGAACACGCGGACGCGGCGCACAACGTCTGGGCCTACGTCCTCGCGGACGGGCAGCTGCGCTGGTCGGACGACGGCGAGCCCGGCGGCACCGCCGGCCAGCCGGTGCTCAACGTCCTCCGCTCCGCCGGCGTGAGCGACGCCGTCTGCGTCGTGACGCGCTACTTCGGCGGCATCCTGCTCGGCTCCGGCGGCCTCGTGCGGGCATACTCGAAGGCCGCGTCCATGGCCCTCGAGGCCGCGGGAAGGGCGCGCATGGCCGAGTGGGCCTCCGTCGCGGTCGAGTGCTCCTACGCGCTCTACGAGCGGGTGCGCCGGCTTCTGGAGGCCCTGGGCGGCGCGGAGATAGAGGGCGGCTTCGCCGAGCACGTCACCGTCTCGGCCCTCCTCCCCGCCGAAGCCGCGGAGGCCCTTGCCTCCCGCCTCTCCGACCTGAGCTCCGGCTCGGCGAGGTATGCGGAGCTCGGGAGGGTGTTCAGGCCCGTGAAGATAGAGGAATAATTTTTTCCGCGCGAAAAAGGGTTTTCGCGCCCGGGCGGCGTATAAGAAAGATGCAGGGAGGTGCGGACATGGCGAATCTTCGGGAACTCAGGCAGCGCGACGAGCTGACGCTTGTATGCGAGCGCGGCGTGCGCGCCGCGGACAGCGCGGGCAGGCCCCGGCCGGAGCCGGAGTGCGAAATGCGCACCTGCTTCCAGCGCGACGTCGACCGGATAACGCACTCGAAGGCCTTCCGCCGCCTCAAGCACAAGACTCAGGTCTTCCTCCAGCCCGAGGGCGACCACTACCGCACGCGGCTTACGCACACGCTGGAGGTCGCGCGCATCGCGCGCACCATCTCCCGCGCGCTGAGGCTCAACGAGGACCTGACCGAGGCGATTGCCCTCGGGCACGACCTGGGGCACACGCCCTTCGGCCACGCGGGCGAGCGGGCGCTCAACGAGATATATCCCGGCGGCTTCCGGCACTATGAGCAGAGCCTGCGCGTCGTGGACAGGCTCGAGAAGGACGGCCGCGGCCTCAACCTCTGCGAGGAGACGCGCAGGGGCATATTGAACCACACCACGGGCAAGCCCCGCGGCAGCCTCGAGGCCGACGTCGTGCGCCTCTCGGACCGGATTGCCTACATAAACCACGACCTCGACGACGCCGAGCGCGCCGGCATCCTCTCCCCGGGAGACGAGCCGGCGATTGTCCGCGAGCGCCTGGGCCTTCGCAACTCCCGGCGCATAAACTCCATCGTCTCGGACGTCATAGAGACGAGCGCCGGCCAGGACGTCATACTCATGAGCCCCGGCATAAGCGAGGCCGTGCAGGTCTTCACGGACTTCATGTACTCCGAGGTCTACAAAAATCCCGTCGCCAAGGGCGAGGAGAGCAAGGTTCACGACATACTGCTGGGCATCTGGCGGCACTATGTGCGCCATCCCGAGGCCCTGCCCGAGGACTACCGGCGCATCGCCGGCGAGGACGGGCTTGAGCGCGCGGTGACCGACTATGTCTCCGGCATGACGGACAAGTACGTCATAGACGTGTATATGGACCTCTTCATCCCCCGCTCCTGGCAGGTCAGATAGCGAGGCGCGTATGGCTTTTTCCCCGGATTTCCTGCAGGAGCTCGCCGAGCGCAACCCCATTGAGGAGGTCGTCGGCGAATACGTCGCGCTCACGAAGCGCTCGGGCCAGAACCTCTTCGGCCTCTGCCCCTTCCACAGCGAGAAGACGCCGAGCTTTTCCGTCTCGCCCTCCAAGCAGATTTACCACTGCTTCGGCTGCGGCAAGGGCGGAAGCGTCATCAACTTCATAATGGAGATAGAGCGGCTGAGCTTTCCCGAGGCCGTCGAATTCCTCGCGCGCCGCGCGGGCATGGCCGTGCCCGAGCAGGGCCACGACCCCAACCGCGGCCGGCGCGAGCGGCTTCTGGAGCTCAACCGCGAGGCCGCGCGCTGGTTCTACTCGCAGCTTTCAGCCCCCGAGGGCGCGGCGGCCGTCGAATACATGCGCAGGCGGCAGATTTCGCCGCGCATGGCCAGGAGCTTCGGCCTGGGCTTCGCGCCGGACGGCTGGTCCGGCCTCACGGACGCCATGAAGCAAAAGGGCTATACCGAGCGCGAGCTCGCCGAGGCCGGCCTCGCCAAGAACGGAAGGCGCGGCGGCGTGTACGACGCCTTCCGCAACCGGCTCATGTTCCCGGTCATAGACGTGCGAGGGAACGTCGTCGCCTTCTCGGGCCGCATCCTCGGCGACGGGGAGCCCAAGTACCTGAACAGCCCCGACACGCCGGTTTTCAGCAAAAGTCACAACCTTTTCGGCCTAAACCTGGCTAAAAAGTCCAAAGCGGGGTATATTCTTCTCGTTGAGGGCAATATTGACGTTGTCTCCCTGCACCAGGCGGGCTTTGATTCCGCCGTCGCCTCGCTGGGCACCTCGCTCACGGGCGAGCAGGCGCGGCTGCTCTCGCGCTTCACGAAGCGCGTCGTGATATGCTACGACGCGGACGCCGCCGGGCGCAAGGCCGCGCAGAGGGCCATACCCATGCTCGAAAAGCTCGAGCTCGCCGTGCGCGTCGTGACCGTGCCGGAGGGGAAGGACCCGGACGAGTTCATCAAGGCCAGGGGGCCGGAGGCCTTCCGCGCCCTGATTGAGGACAGCGAAAACGGCGTCGAGTTCCGGCTGCAGCGCGCCGCCGAGGGCTTCGACCTCGGCTCCGACGACGGGAAGGTCGGCTATCTGCGCGAGGCCGCCGCGCTCATCGCCACGCTGCCGGACAGCGTGACGCGCGAGGTGTACGCCCTGCGCGTGGCAGAGCAGTGCTCCGTCGCGGCGGAGGCCGTGCGCGACGCGGTCCGCCAGGCGAGACGCCGCCGCTTAAACGGCGAGCGCCGCCGGGCCGAGCGGGAGAACACCCGCCCGCTCCGGCAGAGCCAGCCCCAGGGCGTGGCGATAAGGTTTGAAAACCCCGCCTCCGCCGCCGCCGAGGCCGGCGCGATACGCCTCCTCGCGCAGTCGCCGGAGCTCTTCCGGAACGGCGCGGGGCCGAATCCGGAGCACTTCTCCTCGCCGGAGCTCGCGCATATCTACGAGGCCATGCTGGACTTCACCCGCTCCGGGCACGAGTGCTCCGCCGCCGCGCTGAGCTCCCGGCTCACGCCGGACGAGGTGGGCCTGTACACCAGCCTCATACAGGAACCGGTATCCGCCGCCAACGGGCCGCGCGCCCTCGCGGATTACATACACAAAATCGAGGCCGAAAACTGCCCGGACGACACAAGCGATCTCCGGGCCGTGGCCGCAAAACTCAAAGAAACCAAGGGTTACGGAGGATGAGCCATGCCTGAAACCAAAGATAAAGAACGAGACACCGCCGAAGCCGCGCAGGAGAAGCCGCGCGCCCGCAGGAAGGCCGCCGAGAAGGCCGAGAAGCCCGAAAAGCCCGCCCTGCCGGAGGACCCCGAGGAGCTCGCCCGGTACAAGTCCGAGAAGCTCGACGCCCTGGTCGAAAAGGGCAAGAAGGCCGGCAAGCTCACGAGCAAGGAGCTCATGGACACCCTCGACGACCTCAAGCTCGAGCCCGACGAGCTCGACAAGTTCTACGACCGGCTCGAGGACCTGGGCATAGACACCGCGGGCGAGGACATCCTGCCTCCCCTCGACGACGACGCCCTGCCCGCGCTTGAGGAGCTGCAGGAGATAGAGGAGGTCACCGAGGAGGAGATAGCCAACGACACCGACTCCCTCGCGGACACCTTCTCCACCGACGACCCCGTGCGCATGTACCTCAAGGAGATAGGCAAGGTGCCCCTGCTCACGCCCGAGGAGGAGCAGGACCTCGCCCGCCGCATGGCCGACGGCGACGAGGACGCCAAGCGCCGCATGGCCGAGGCCAACCTCCGCCTGGTCGTCTCGATTGCGAAGCGCTACGTGGGCCGCGGGATGCTCTTCCTCGACCTCATTCAGGAGGGCAACCTGGGCCTTATCAAGGCCGTCGACAAGTTTGACTACACGAAGGGCTACAAGTTTTCCACCTACGCGACCTGGTGGATACGCCAGGCCATAACCCGCGCCATCGCCGACCAGGCGAGGACGATACGCATCCCCGTCCACATGGTCGAGACGATAAACAAGGTCATCCGCGTCTCCCGCCAGCTGCTGCAGGAGCTCGGCCACGACCCGAGCGCCGAGGAGATAGCCGCGGAGATGGGCATGCCCGTCGACAAGGTGCGCGACATCCTCAAGATAGCGCAGGAGCCCGTCAGCCTCGAGACGCCCATAGGCGAGGAGGAGGACAGCCACCTCGGCGACTTCATCCCCGACGAGGACGCCAGCGAGCCGAGCGAGGCGGCCAGCTTCTCCCTGCTCAAGGAGCAGCTCATGAGCGTGCTGGACACGCTCACGGCGCGCGAGAAGAAGGTGCTCGAGCTGCGCTTCGGCATCCTCGACGGCCGCACCCGCACCCTCGAGGAGGTCGGCAAGGAGTTCAACGTCACGCGCGAGCGCATACGCCAGATAGAGGCGAAGGCCCTCCGCAAGCTCCGGCATCCCAGCCGCAGCAAGAAGCTGCGCGACTTCCTCAACTGAAAACCGCCCGCCCGCGGCCAAGCGCCGCGGGCGTTTTTTGCGCCCGCCGCGCCAACCTTACAAAGATGTAAGCTTAATGTAAGGTAAAGCTATGGCAAGGGAGCCGGGGCGGGGTTATTATATAGCCGTAAACCAGCTTCGGAGGTATTGAACAATGGCTCTTCTCGAGGTCCAGGGACTTAAAAAGATATACACGACGCGCTTCGGCGGCTCACAGGTGCAGGCGCTTACCAACGTGAGCTTCAACGTCAACGAGGGCGAATACGTCGCCATCATGGGCGAGAGCGGCAGCGGCAAGACGACGCTTTTAAACATCCTCGCCGCGCTGGATAAGCCCACGGGCGGCACGGTGCTGCTCGACGGCAGGGATATCACGAAGATAAAGGAGAGCGCGCTCGCGGCCTTCCGGCGCGACAGCCTCGGCTTCGTCTTTCAGGACTTCAACCTGCTCGACACTTTCTCGCTTCAGGACAACATCTTCCTCCCGCTCGTGCTCCAGGGCAAAAGCTACGAGGAGATGAGCGGGCGCATAGGCCCGCTCGCGAAGAAGCTCGGCATAAACCAGCTTCTGGGCAAATACCCCTACGAGGTCTCCGGCGGCGAGAAGCAGCGCGCCGCGGTCGCCCGCGCGCTTATAACCAATCCGCGCATAATCCTCGCCGACGAGCCGACCGGCGCGCTCGACTCGCGCGCGACGGAGGCGCTTTTGAACCTCTTCGGCGAGATTAACGCCGAGGGCCAGACGATACTGATGGTGACGCACTCGGTCAAGGCCGCCGCCCACGCCACGCGCGTGCTCTTCCTGCGCGACGGCGAGGTCTACCACCAGCTCTACCGCGGCTTGCAGACGGTCGAGCAGATGTTCGCCAGGATATCCGACACGCTGACGGCCATGACCCAGGGCGGTGAGATAGATGCGTAAGCTCAGCTTTTACCCGCGCCTCGCCGCGCGCAGCATAAAGAGCAACCGGCAGTTCTACCTGCCCTACCTGCTGACGGTCATCGGCGCCTGCGCGGCCATGTACATCCTCTACGCGCTCTTCTTCGACCCCGGCTTCGACCGGCTCGGCGAGGGCACGATGAATGGGCAGGTCTACACGCAGATGTTCA
>DVJK01000247.1 GCA_018716795.1 Candidatus Scatomorpha merdipullorum
GTCGAATACGTGAAGATTGCTCATTTTTTCTTCCCCTTTTATATATTAGTTGGTTTTGCTCATTCTGGCCTGCCGCTCGCGCTCGGCGATGTCGGGCGGCATCTTGAAGTAGTACTTCACGGGCTCAAGCGTCTCGGGGTCGCGGAAGAGGCCGACGTGGCCGACCTTGACGTTCGGCATCATGGCGACCATGCCCTCCACCATGCCGAGGCCGGCGCGGAGTATGGGCACGACGGCGAGCTTCTTGCCCGCAATGTGGCGGCAGCGGGCGACGGCGACGGGCGTCTCGACGTCGACGTCCTCGAGGGGCAGGTCGCGCGTGGCCTCGTAGCACATGAGCATGGCTATCTCGCTCACGAGCTCGCGGAAGAGCTTGCTGCTTGTGTCCTTGTCGCGCAGGATGCTCAGCTTGTGCTGGATAAGCGGGTGGTCGAATACGTGGAGGTTGCTCATTTTTAAGATCCCCTTCTTTATATTAGTTGTGTTGTTCGCTTTGCATTCTCGCCTGCCGTTCGCGCTCCGCCTGGGAGAGGCGCAGGTATACGGGCAGGAGCGCCCCGGCGCTCTCCGCGCTCTTGCCCTCGGCGGCCATGCAGACGCCCCATGCGCTCTGCTGGAGGAGTATCCCGCGCGCGAGCGTGTGCGGCAGCGCGCGGTCGCCGAGGTATTCGCTCACTAGCCGGGCCCCGTCGCCGGTTAGGAAGGGCGTTTCATCCCTCGCGGCGAGGTCGTCGGCGAGCTCGGCGAGGGAGACGGCCCGGTCGGGAACAAGCCGCTCGGGCCGGCCGTCCTTTATGGCAAAGAGCGCGTTATAGACCTGGCTGCGCCTCGCGTCCATGCAGCAGCAGACGAGCGAGCCCTCGGGCAGGTTCGCGCCGTTCCAGGCCATGGCCTCGAGGGTGGAGACGCCTATGGCCGGCTTCTCCAGCGCCCAGCAGAGGCCCTTGACCGCCGCGACGCCTATGCGCACGCCGGTGAAGGAGCCGGGCCCGCGGGCGACGGCGACGGCGTCGAGCTCCGACTTGTCCGTGCCCGTGGAGGCGAGCAGCTGCTCCGCCATGGGCAGGAGCGTGGCGCTGTGCGTCAGCCCCGAGCACTGGAAGTACTGCCCCACGAGCTCCCCATCGCGCACGAGCGCCGCGCTCGCGGCCTTTGCGGAGGACTCTATACCCAGTATCAGCATTTAAAAACCGCCTCCCTCTATCGTTATCCGCCGCTCCGTGGGCGAGAGCTTCTCGAAGCGGACCGTCGTCTCCTCGCCCGTGAAGGCGTCGGAGACGTTCTCGCTCCACTCGACGGCGCAGACCGCGCCGCGCTCGAGATAGTCGTCCCAGCCTATATCCCAGAGCTCGTCCGCGCCGCCCAGGCGGTACATGTCGAAGTGCAGCAGCGTGCGCGGCCCCAGGTATTCGTTGACTATGGTGAAGGTCGGGCTGCTGACGCGGCAGTCGAGGCCCATGCCCCGGGCCATGCCGCGCACGAAGGCGGTCTTGCCCGCGCCCAGCTCGCCGTACATGGCGACGACCGTACCGTCCGGTATTTTCGCGGCGAAGGCCGCGCCGGCGTCCTCGGTTTCGCGTTCCGAATGTGTTATAATCTCCATGAATAAGCTCCCGAAAGGTTTAATCGTCTCATTATACACCATGCCCGCCGCCGCGTAAAGTGGTCTTAGTGTTTACAATGTATACTTGTTTGACAGCGGCATTTGTGGTAGAATGATTTGAATTTTCCCGCCGGATGAAAGCGAGGTGCGTATATGAAAAAGGTCCTGCCTCATATAAAGGAGTTCTTCCGGCGCGCGGACATGCTGCTCTTTTCGCTGAGCCTCATATGCGCGCTCTTCGGCCTTGTGGTTATCTGGAGCGCCACCCAGCATCTTGACAACCCGGCGCGCTACGTCATCGTGCAGAGCCTGGGCATCTTCATCGGCGTCGCGGCCTATGCCGTCATCACCGTCATCGACCTCGACATCTTCGCGCAGCACTGGAAATGGCTCTACGCGGCCAGCGCCGCGCTCTTTGTCCTGCTCATATTCTTCGGCCAGGGCGGCGAGAGCACGGGCAACAGCGGCTGGCTCCGCTTCTTCGGCATAGGCATACAGCCCACGGAGATAATCAAGCTGGCCTTCATCGTCGTCCTGGCGAAGCACCTCGTCTATCTCAAGACGAGGCGCGACCTCAACAGCTTCGTCTCCATTGCCCAGCTCGCCGGGCACTTCATCGCCATGTTCGGCGTCATAATCGTGACGGCCAGCGACCTCGGCAGCGCGCTGGTGTATTTCTTCATCTTCGCGGTCATGATGTTCATGGCGGGCGTCCGGATATACTGGTTCATCCTCGGCTTCGCGGGCATCGCGGCCATGGTGCCGCTGGCCTGGACCTTCTTCCTCGAGGACTATCAGAAAAACCGCATCCTCGCGCCCTACGACCCGAGCATAGACCCGGACAACACCGGCGTCAACTGGCAGCAGCACCAGGCGGAGATAGCCCTGGGCTCCGGCCAGCTCACGGGCACCGGCCTCGGCAACGGCACGCAGACGCAGTCGGGCGCGACCTTCGGCCAGCACACGGACTTCATCTTTGCCGTCGTGGGCGAGGAGCTGGGCATGATAGGCTGCTGCCTCGTCCTTCTGCTCCTGACCGCCGTCATCGTGCGCTGCATCCAGGTCGGCCTGCGCTCGGGCGACAATCTCAGCGCCCTCGTCTGCTGCGGCGTCGCGGCCAGCGTCGTCTTCCAGACCTTTGAGAACGTCGGCATGTGCATAGGCATCGCGCCCGTCGTCGGCATAACGCTGCCCTTCTTCAGCTACGGCGGCTCCTCCGTGGCGAGCATGTTCATGGCCATGGGCCTGGTCTCCGGCGTGCGGTACCGGCCAAAGCCCGTGCGCTACCGGCTGTACTAGCCGTGGCCGCGCAGAGTCCGGTCCGCCGGAGCGCACCGGCGGACGCCGCGCGCCTGGCCGCGGCCTTCTTTGTCGTGCTCATCCACTCCAGCGGGACCGAGGGCGCGGGCATACTCTGGAACGCGCTTTCGCGCTTCGGCGTGCCCGTCTTCGTCATTCTCAGCGGATACTTCACGCTTGACCGGCCCCGGGGCGCAAGGGAGCTGCTCCGCCGCTCGGCGCGGCTTCTCGCGATAATGCTCTGCTGGTCGGTCATATACTACGCCTGGCTTCTCGCCTCCGGCACGCGCGAGTGGGAGGGCGCGCGCGTCATGCTGCGCTACTTCGTCACCGAGCCGGTGCATATGTGGTATATCTACACGACCGTCTTCCTCTACGCGCTGACGCCGCTCCTCGGCGTCTTCTGCGGGCACGCTTCGCGCCGGCAGTATGAGTACGCCCTGCTTTTGTGCTTCGGCCTCGGCGGGGTATACGAGCTGCTTCACGCCTACGCCCTCTCGCCGACGCTCATGCTGATAGCCGAGAACGCGCACATCCTGCGCGGGGCGGGCTTCCTCTTCTTCTACCTGCTCGGCGGCTATTTCCGGCGGTATGAGCTCTCCCGCCGCGCCGCTCTCGCGCTCTATATTCTCGCCGCCCTGGGCCTCGCCTGCACGATGGCGGGCGCGGCCGCGACCTCGCGCGGCGGCCTGGACGAGCGCTTTTTGAGCTATACGACGCCCTTCGTCATGCTCACGGCCGCGGGCTTCACGCTGTTCTGCCTCCGGCGGAGGCTTCCGCCCTCGGCGCGGCTCTCCGCCGCGGCGCGCTGCACGCTCGGCGTATACCTGCTGCACCCGATGCTCATCCTCATCCCTCAGCACCTCGGCATATGGGAGCCGGCGGTGTTGCCGCTCTGGCTCGCCGTGCCTTTGCGCGCCCTGGGCGTTTACGCCGTCACGCTGGCGATTTCGCTTCTCCTCTCGCGCGTGCCGGCCGTCGGAAGGCTCGTCGCGTGAATAATGTTGATATTGCAAAAAGGACGCCCGTCACGCGACGGGCGTCCTTTTATATCGTCCGAAGGGCTGTCGGGAGGCGGCCTCAGCGCTTCAGGCCGGACCTGTACTGCGCGAGCAGCTCGCGCAGGGCGGTTATGCGGCGGCGCTGGCCCTCGCCCTCGTCGGCGTCGGCGACGTAGCGGCGGCGCGGGAACTGCTCAATCGAGACGGAGTCGGACTCCATATCCGCGTTCTCGCTGAGCACCTTGGCGACGCCCTCGAAGGGGCGGTGGCTCTTGAGCCGGATGCCGTGGGAGCTGTATATGAGCGTGTAGCCCGCGATGCCTGTGGTCTTCTGATAGGCCTTGCAGAAGCCGCCGTCGATGACGAACAGCCTGCCTCCGGCCTTGACCGGGCTCTCGCCCTTCCGGGCCTTGACGGGCGTGTGCCCGTTTATGATGTGCCCCGTGTCCGGGTCGAGGCCGAACTCCGCGAGGATCATGCGGGCCGTGGCCTCGTCGTTCCAGTATTTGAAGTAGGCGTTGCGCGGCTCGGCCCAGGTCTCCTCGTCGTCGACCATCGCGCGCTCAAAGGTGTGGAAGACGCGGCCGGAGAAGGGGCTGTCGTTCCCGCACCAGAGATACCACATCATGTCCAGCGCGCTCTCGTCGCCGCGCACCCAGGCGCTTTTGACGACGGCATCGGCGTAGTCCATGAGCGCCTTGCCGGAGTACCACTCCCCGCCGTGGCGCACGCGCGCGAACTCGCCCTCCTCCGTGAGGGGGATGCAGCCGTGGTAGAGCAGGTTGCCGTTGCAGACGAGGTAGGTGCTGCCGCGGCGGTATATGAAGTCCATGTGCCGGCGGAGCGGCTGGCTCTCGCGGAAGGCGCCGACGTATTCCTCCACCAGCGCCTCCTCCTCCGGGCTGAGGGCGTAGGGGTCGGCGGGGTCGACGGTGGGGAGATTGCGGGTGTTGAGCGGGTAGACGCCCGTGTCGAGGCTGACGGTCCAGTTTTCGTAATCTATGCGCTTGAGCATCAGGCGGTCGTTCATGCCGTAGCCGGGATGGCGCAGGATGACCTGCCCCTCGAGCTTGAAGCCGAGGACGGAGAGGGCCAGCTTGCGGGTCTTCTTGTCCGCCGCGCCGTAGACGCGCTCGCAGAATTCGCCCAGCGCGCGCAGGGATACGCCGTAGCGCCGCTCGAGCGTGGCCTCGTTGTCATAGTCGCATGTGATGCGCAGGACCGTGAAGACGCAGGCGGGGCTGCCCGAGGCCGCGCCCAGCCAGAGTATGTCGTGGTTGCCCCACTGTATGTCTATGTGCCGCTGGCGCATAAGCGTCTCGACTATGCCGGCCGGCTCCGGCCCGCGGTCGAAGATGTCGCCGACGACGTGCAGGCGGTCGACGGCCAGGCGCTTTATGAGCTCGCTCAGGGCCCAGATGACGTTGTCGGCGGAGCCGGTGGCCACGACGCTGTCGAGTATCGCGTCGTGATAGCGGTGCTGGTTGGCCTCCTCGTCGCGCTGGATGTGCAGCAGCTCGTCGAGCACGAACTCCCAGCCCTCGGGCATCTGCCGGCGCACGTGGGCGCGGGTGTACTTGCTCGAGAATGTCTCCGCCAGCAGGCAGAGGTCCTCGAGCACGCTGCGAAGCCGCTCGGCCGTCAGCTCGCCGCGCTCGCGCAGGGCGTTCAGCTCCTCGTGCGGATAGTAGATGATGGAGCAGAGCGCGCGGCAGGCGCTCTCGCCCCGGGCCTGTTCAAAGAGCAGGCGGACCTTTTCCAGTATGACGCCGGAGCAGTTGTTGAGGATGTGCCGCACCGCGGCGTATTCGCCGTGCAGGTCGCTTATGAAGTGCTCCGTGCCCTTGGGCAGCGTCAGTATGGCCTCCAGGTTGATAATCTCCGAGCACACCGCCGCCTCGTCCGGGTATTTCTCCGACAGCAGCTCAAGGTATTCGCGCGTAAATTCGCCCATAAAGCCAACCTCCGTTACGTTATACCCGAATTTTACACTTTTCCCGCCGCTCTTTCAACCGCCTTTTTGTAAAATCGCCGACGCGGAGGCGGGGTTGGGAGCACGCTTTCCCGATTTTCAGTTCCCTTGTCCGGCCATCGCCTCCCAAGCGAAGCCTTTGTGCGCGTTGCTAAAATATTTAGTTAAAAATATACTTGACATTTATT
>DVJK01000248.1 GCA_018716795.1 Candidatus Scatomorpha merdipullorum
GTTTTCGATTGAAAAGCGCATGGAGAAGCTGGAGAAGACCGAGAAGCCCAAAGAGGCGAAGAAGCTCCGCGCCGCCTTCAGGACCAGCGAGTTCCGCGCGGACGAGGTGCTTGTCGCCGAGGGCCTCTCCAAGGGCTTCGGAGACAGGCCGCTCTTCTCCGGCGTGGAGTTCAAGGTGACGGGCGGCGAGCGTATCGCGATAATTGGCGACAACGGCACGGGCAAGAGCACGCTCATAAAGCTCATCGTCGGCGAGGAGGAACCCGACGCGGGCTATGTCCGCTCCGGCCCCGCCGTGCGCATGGCCTACCTGCCGCAGCTGGTCACCTTCCGCGACCCCTCCCTCTCGGCGGCGGACACGGTCATAGACGAGTGCCATTGCGAGATGCAGGAGGCGCGCGACCGCCTCGGCGCCTTCGGCTTCACGGGCGAGGACGCGCTCAAGGCCGTCGGCACGCTCTCCGGCGGCGAGCAGAGCCGGCTGAGGCTCTGCATCCTCATGCGCGCGGACGTCAACCTGCTCATACTCGACGAGCCCACGAACCACCTCGACATACCCAGTCGCGAGTGGATGGAGGACGCGCTCGCGGACTATGACGAGGCGCTGCTCTTCGTCTCCCACGACCGCTATTTCATCGAGAAGTTCGCGACGCGGATATGGCACTTCGCGGAGGGGCGGATAACCGACTTCCGCGGCAGCTTCGGCGAATACCGCGAATACCGCGCCCGGCAGGAGGCCATCGCCCAGGCGCAGAAATCCGCCGCGCCCAAACAGGAGAAGCCCAAAAGCGCCCGCCGGCGCACCTCGGAGCTTGAAAAGCAGCGCCGCAGGGTCGAGCGCGAGATAGAGAAGACCGAGGCGCGCCTCGCCGAGATTGACGCCGAGAGCGAGGCCAACGCCTCCGATTACGTCCGGCTCATGGAGCTGGACGCCGAGCGCAATGAGCTGAACGGAAGGCTCGACGCGCTCTATTCCGAATGGGAGGAGCTTGATGAAAGCTAGACTCTGGCTCATAGCCGTCATAATCCTGCTTATCGCCGCGCTCGTCTTCGCCTTCGCGATGACGGGGCACGCCTTCGTGGCCGCGCTCTGCGCGCTCGCCGCGGCGGTCACGGCCTTTTATCACTTTGTCAGCAAACGCGCCCTTCGCATCGCGCTCGCCGCGCTGCTCATACTGGGGCTTGCGGTCTTCGGCGTCATTGAGGCGCCGATAATGGCGGCCGCGCGCACCGACGCGCCGGAGGACACCGAATACCTCGTCGTCCTCGGCGCGGGGCTGCACGGCGACGTGCCCAGCCTCTCGCTCACCGACCGGCTGAACGCCGCGCTGGACTGGCTCGAGGCGCACCCGGACTGCGTCGCCGTCGTCTCCGGCGGACAGGGCCCGGGCGAGACGATGACCGAGGGCGAGGCGATGCAGATCTGGCTCGAGGCGAAGGGCATAGCGCCGGAGCGCATCATCGTCGAGGACAGGGCGACGAGCACCCGGGAAAATCTCGAAAACTCCTTCGCCCTCATCCGCGAGCGGGGCGGCGAGCCGGACGGGAACACCGCGATTGTCACCAGCGAATACCATCTGTACCGCGCGAAGGCCATGGCGGAGGGGCTCGGCGTCGAGTGCTTCGGCGTCGCCGGGAAAACCAGCTGGCCCACGCTCGCGCTCAACTATTTCATACGCGAGGGCTTCGCCGTCACGTACTACAAGCTGACCGGAGAGATATAAATGGAACTTGTAAACGTCTATGACTTCGACAAGACCATACTGCCCTATGACAGCACGGAGGCCTTCTTCGCCTTCTGCCTGCGCCGCTGGCCGCGCGTGGCGGGCCCGGCGCTCGGGGCGCTGCCCTACGCCGCGGGCATGAAGCTCGGCCTCACGGACAAGACGCGCGCCAAGGAGGCGTTTTACCGCTTCCTCACCCGCGTGCCGGACGTCGACGCCGCCGTGGAGGAGTTCTGGCGCGGACGCTTCGGGGATATCGGCCTCTGGTATCTCGCGCAAAGCCGCCCGGACGACATCATCTCCAGCGCCTCGCCGGACTTCCTGCTGCGCCCGGTGGCGAAGGAGCTCGGCGTGCGGCTTATCGCCAGCCGCGTGGACAGGTACAGCGGCTGGACGCTCGGCATGAACAACCACGACGAGGAGAAGGTGCGCCGCCTCAGAGGCGAATTCCCCGACGTCGAGGTCGACGAGTTCTATTCAGACTCCCTCTCCGACACGCCCATGGCCCGCATCGCCCGCCGCGCCTTCATCGTCCGGAACGGCGAGCTCTTCCCCTGGCCGGAGCAGGGCGAATAGGGTCAGCTTCGAGGCGGCTGTCCTCTTTTTCTATTGACTTTTCCGCTCCCTTCGACTAGAATAACGCTAGCGGACATATTGCCAATGTGTGAACAGGAGTGGGATAACATGGAGAATAATAACTACAACGACTACAACGCCAACAACGGCGGCTATAACAGCTACAACAACAATAATAACGGCTACTATAACGGCGGCTATAACAACGGCGGATACAATAACGGCGGCTATAACAACTATAACGGCGACGTGCCCGGCAAGGGCGCGGCCACCGCGAGCATGGTGCTCGGCATCATCTCCGTCGTGCTGTGGTTCTTCGGATACTCCGCGATAGTCTCCGTGATTCTCGGCGTCGTCGGCCTCATCCTGGCCGGAAACGCCAAGAAGGCCGGCTTCATGGGCGGCATCCGCACCGCCGGCTTTGTGCTGAGCCTTATCGGCCTCATCGGCGGCGCGCTGGTCTTCATTGCCTGCGTTGCCGTTGTCGGCGCGATAGGCACCCTCGGCCTCTACTACTAATCGGCGGCCAAGCCCCGGCCAACAGGCCGGGGCGCGGTTTTCCGAAGAGCCTTTTCGGAAAACCGGCGGCATTTTCAGGACAGAGTCCTGAAAATGCCCGGATTGAACGTGAAAGACAACCCTGACGGTTTTCTTTCACCCTATCTTTCCCTCCGATGCCCGCCGCGGCTTTATTCTATAGCCTGAGTCCCGGCCCTTAGGCCGGGGCGCTTTTTATATGCCATGCTGCCTTATGTTGAAATTTTCGGCCGCGTCCTCCCGAGCTACGGGCTGGCCGCGGCGGCGGGCGTCCTGCTCGCGGTCTTATATGTGAAGCTCAGCGAGCCCGGGCGCGGAAGCGTGAGCGCGGACCTGGAGCTGGCCTCCGTCTGGGGCGCGCTGGGCTGCTTTTTGGGCGCGAAGGCGCTGTACCTGCTGACCGCGCTGCCGCAGATTGCGGCGGATTGGCCGCTCCTTCGCGCGGAGCCGCTGCTTTTCATAAGGGCCTATCTCGCCGGCGGCTTCGTCTTTTACGGCGGGCTCTACGGCGCGCTCGCCGCGGTTTGGCTCTACTGCCGCGCCGCCCGGGCCGACGCGGAGACCGTATTCCGGCGGCTGCTGCCCGCCGTGCCGCTCATCCACGGCTTCGGGCGCATAGGCTGCTTCCTCACCGGCTGCTGCTACGGCGTGGAGTGCGAGAGCCTCGGCCTGGCCTTCACGGCGAGCGAGGCTGCGCCGAACGGCGTGAAGCTCCTGCCCGTGCAGCTTATAGAGGCGGCGCTCGTCCTCGCGCTCTTCGCGCCGCTCGCGCGCATGTCCGCGCGGCGCGAGGGCGCGCGGCGGATGCTGGGCGTCTACCTCGCGGCGTACTCCGCGGCGCGCTTCGTCCTGGAGTTCTTCCGCGGCGACGCCCTGCGCGGCTTCGTGGCGGGCCTGAGCGTCTCGCAGCTTATCGCGATAATGAGCCTCGCCTTCGCGGCGTATCTGCTGCTCGGAGCGAGGGGAAGGGGAAAGGCATGTCATCAGTGAAGTGGATTGAGAATAAGCTTAATGCGCCGGAGTACAGGCCGGTCACCGCCTCCGACGCCCGCGCGGCGCTCGAATTCTGGCGCGGCGCGCCCTTTTACGCGCCCTCGCCGCTGGTGAGGCTGCCGGGCGCGGCGAGGGAGCTCGGCCTCGGCGCGCTCGCCCTCAAGGACGAGGGCCGGCGCTTCGGCCCCGGCTCCTTCAAGCTGCTCGGCGCGGGCTGCGCCATGGCGCGCGCCATGCTCGGCGAAGGGCCCCTCTCCTGGGAGGCCGCCTCAAACCCGCCACGGAGCCTGAGGTTTTACACCGCGACCGACGGCAACCACGGACGCGCCGTGGCGTATCTCGCGCGGCTGCTGGGCCAGCGGGCCG
>DVJK01000249.1 GCA_018716795.1 Candidatus Scatomorpha merdipullorum
TCTTCTGGACGAGGTCCTGACCGCCGGCGTAATCGGCGCCGGCCGCCTTGGCCTCCTCCTCGCGCTCGGGCTTGCAGAAGACCAGGACGCGCAGGGTCTTGCCGGTGCCGTTCGGAAGGACGACGGCGCCGCGGACCTGCTGGTCGGCGTGACGGGAGTCGACGCCGAGCTTGACGTGCAGCTCGACGGTCTCGTCGAACTTGGCCTTGCTGGCCTTGCAGACGAGGTCAAAAGCCTCGGTGGGATCATACAGGGTCTGCTTATCTATGAGCTTGGCGCTCTCTTTATAATTCTTACCTCTGAACAATTTGATTTCCTCCTAAAAATGTGGTTCGTCGGAGTTGTTGAGCCTTGCGGCCCACTTGTCCTCCCACGTATAGGGGCGGAATTTGACCTCAGTCGCCCACCAGGACGCCCATGCTGCGGCAGGTGCCGGCGATCATGCTCATCGCGGCCTCAACGCTGGTGCAGTTGAGGTCGGGCATCTTCTGCTCGGCAATCTTGCGCAGGTCTTCCTTGCTTATCGTGGCGACCTTGTCGCGCTGGGGCACGCCGGAGGCCTTATCGATGCCGCAGGCCTTCTTGATAAGCAGGGCCGCGGGCGGGGTCTTGGTGATGAAGGTGAAGCTGCGGTCGGAGTACACGGTGATGACGACGGGGATCATCATGCCCATGTCGCCCTTGGTGCGCTCGTTGAAGTCCTTGGTGAACTGACCGATGTTAACGCCGTACTGGCCGAGAGCCGGGCCCACAGGGGGCGCCGGGGTGGCCTTGCCGGCCGGAACCTGGAAACGGATATATCCGACAACTTTCTGTGCCAAGTCAAAGCACCTCTTTCAATAGTATCAAAGTAATAAAGCCTGGGAACGCGGAGCGGTCATTCCCTGACCGGCTCCACCTGGTCGAGCTCCAAATCGACCGGCGTCTCGCGGCCGAACATGGAGACGACGACGCGCACGCGGTCCTTCTCCGGTTCGAGCTCCTCGACCGTGCCGAGGAAGCCCTCCAGCGGGCCGTCGACGACCTTGACCGTGTCGCCCTCCTCGAAGCCGACGACAATCTCGTGCCTCTCGACGCCGAGGTCGTATATCTCCTGCTCCGTGAGGGGGATGGCCTTGTTCGACGCGCCGACAAAGCCGGTCGCGCCGCGCACGTTGCGGACAAGATGCCAGCTCTCGTCCGTCATAATCATCTTGACGAGGACATAGCCCGGGAACACCTTCCGCTCAAAGGTCTTTTCGCCCTGGTCGGTGTGCTCCGTGACGGTCTCCATCGGGATGTTGACCTCCTGGATGAGGTCGGTCATCTTGCGGTTCTCCGCCGCCTTCATGACAGCGGCGGCAACGGCGTTTTCATATCCCGAGTATGTGTGGACCACATACCATTTCGCCTCTTCAGCCATCTCGCTTACACCAGGTCGATGAGCGTCTGGACCCCGAGAGAGGCCAGGGTGTCAAAAAGCCAGAGGGCGAGCGCGCTCACGGCCATCATGCCGAGCGCCACGCCGGTGTTGGTGAATATCTGCTTCGGCGTCGGCCACACGACCTTCTTGACCTCGCTCCTGAACTCGCGGAACCACTTGCCCAGGCGCTTGAAAAACGGAAGCTTTTCGTCGGTCTTCTTGACGGCGGTCGTGGAAGTCTTGGCCGGGGCGGAACTCTTGTTTGCTTCTGCCATTGGACTGAAAACTCCTTTCGCGCCTTACTTGGTCTCGTTGTGGACCGTGTACTTGCGGCAGCGCGGGCAATACTTCTTCATCTCGAGACGGTCGGGCGTGTTCTTCTTGTTCTTGACCGTGAAGTAGTTGCGCTCCTTGCATTCGCTGCACCTGAGTATAACTTTGACTCTTGCGCCAACAGCCATGTTTCGGCACCTCCTTGTAGTATTGGCCGCCAGGCGGCCTGTTGCCTCCCTGAACGCGCCGGTACGCGCGCTTTCGCGCAAATGAGCGCGCGAAAAGAAACCCGTCCGGCCGACAGGTAGAGATAGTATAACACCCAAAGCCCCCGAGGTCAATTGTTTTTTACAAATAGTATGGCCTTTTTTCTCGCGCGGACTTATGTAAAATGTTTGACTTAGTTCATTTTGCCTTAACAATGCGTTCACAAGTGGGTGTTATATTGTAGATGCTGACAGAGAGGTCAGCCAAACGCGGTCACCGGAGGTTGCCACGCGCGCCGCGCGGAAGGGTCAGAGCCGCCGCGCAATACGGACGCTGCGCTCCGGAGACCTGCCTGACAAGCTTAAGCAAGACGGCTACTGCCCGCCGGGAGGGCTTGCCCCTCCGAAGCGGCAGACCAATAATAACGCCTCGCGCGATTACATAAAAAAGGACGCCTCGCGGCGTCCTCTTTTATCTGCCTGAAAAGGCCTCGACGGCCTTTTCAGGCATGAAGGTCTCCCGCCCTGCGGGCGATGAGGACCGGCGCTTCGCTGCGCGCAAATAAATCCGCCGGCCTGAGGGCCGACGGATTTTTCACACTCCGCTCCGCGAGAAGTATTTTCGGCGACGTACACGCCGCCGCCGAAAATGAATTTCAATTTCTTTCGCCGCGAAGCGGCGAAACTTAAGCGAGGCTTTTCAGACCGCTTTGCCCGGGAGCCATTCGGCTCCCGGGCGTTTATTATATCAGAGCTGCGTGAAGCGCATGAGTATCGCGGCGCACTGGGCGCGGGTGGCGGTGGACTGGGGCGCGAGGGTGTCGTCGTCCACGCCGGTTATGATTATGTGCTCAATCGCCCAGGCGAAGGCGTCGCGCGCCAAGTCGGAGACCGCGCCGCCGTCGGAGTACCCGTTGAGGTCGGCGGCGGTGGCGGGCTCGTCCGCGAAGCAGTAGAGCATCGTGACAAGCTGCTCGCGCGTCACGGCGGCGTTCGGCTCGGTGCCGTCGGAGACGCCGGACTCGAGCGCCCAGGCGCGCGCGGCCTCAAGCCAGCCGGAGCCGCTTATTTCCTCGCCGTCGAGGCGGCCCAGGATGGCCCAGACCATGGCGCGGGTCATCGTGGCGTCGGGCGCGAATTCGGTCTCGGAGACGCCGTCCATGAGGCCGCGGGCGCGGACGAACTCGACCGCGTCGTAATACCAGCTGCCGGGCGCGACGTCCGCGAAGCCCTCGCCGCGCGTGAAGACGGCGGAGACGGTGACGTCGTGCGCGGGCATGGTGAAGCTCGTGCCGGGGATGCGCTCGCCGTCGACGGTGATGTAGGCGAGCTCATAGCCCGCGTCGGGCGTCGCGGTGACG
>DVJK01000250.1 GCA_018716795.1 Candidatus Scatomorpha merdipullorum
CGCGGGATATGCGCGTGCCCGTGCTGCTGCACGTCATAACGAAGAAGGGCCGCGGCTATCTCAAGGCTGAGCTGCACCCGGACAGGTATCACGGCGTCGGGCCCTTCGACCCCGAGACCGGCGAGATAAAAAGCTCGGGAGAGAGCTTTTCCACCGTCTTCGGGAGGGAGCTTGCGCGCCTGGCCCGCTCGGACGGGAATATCGCCGCCGTCACCGCCGCCATGGCCGACGGCACGGGCCTAATTCCCTTTGAGCAGAGCTTCCCGGAGCGCTTTTTCGACGTGGGCATCGCCGAGGGCGGCGCAGTCGCAATGGCCGCGGGCATGGCCAAGCAGGGCCTGCTGCCCGTCGCGGCGATATACTCCACCTTCTTGCAGCGCGGCTATGACCAGCTCATACACGACGCCGCGCTTTTGAAGCTGCATATGGTCCTCGGCGTCGACCGCGCCGGGCTTGTCGGCGAGGACGGGGAGACGCACCACGGCGTCTTCGACCTCGCCTACCTCTCCACCGTGCCGGGCCTCACGCTCTACGCGCCGGCCTCCTTCGCTGAGCTCCGCGACATGCTCCGCGCCGCGCTCTATGAGACGGAGGGCCCCTCCGCGCTGCGCTATCCGCGCGGAGGCGAGGGCGAATACGTCTCCGGCGGGGCGGAGGCCGTGAAGGTCATAGGCGAGGGGACGGACGCCGCCATAGTCGCCTACGGCACGATGGTCAACGAGGCGCTCGAGGCGCAGCGGCTGCTCGCCGCGGAGGGGATACACTCGCGCATAGTGAAGCCGGGGCGGCTCTGCCCGCTGCCGGGGCGCGAGCTGCTCGACGCGCTGGGAAGCGATAAAGCCGTCGCCGCGGAGGAGGTCTGCGCCGCGGGCTGCCTGGGAGAAGCCCTGCTCGCCGCGGCGGAGCTTGAAAATATCCCGCTCAGGGCGAGGCTTTTGAACCTCGGCGGCGGGATTGTCGGCCAGGGCACGGCCGCCGAGCTCAGGGCGCGCTGCGGCATAGACGCCGCGGCCATCGTAAAGGCCGTAAAGGAGCTTTTGAATGAAGGGTAAACGTCTCGACCAGCGCCTCACGGAGCTGGGCCTCGCCGAAAGCCGCGAGAAGGCCAAGGCCACGATAATGAGCGGCCTCGTCTACGTGAACGGGCAGAAGTCGGACAAGCCCGGCACGCCCGTGAGCGACGACGCGAGGATAGAGGTCCGCGGCGCGGCTTGCCCATGGGTCTCGCGCGGCGGCTTCAAGCTCGCCAAGGCGCTGGAGGTTTTTGAAATAAATCCCGCCGGATACGTCTGCATAGACTGCGGGGCGAGCACCGGCGGCTTCACCGACGTGCTGCTTAAAAACGGCGCGGCGAGGGTCTACGCCGTCGACGTCGGCTACGGCCAGCTGGCCTGGAGCCTGCGCACGGACGCGCGCGTCACGGTCATGGAGCGCACGAACGCCCGCAATCTCACGCCGGACATGTTCCCGGAGAGCATGGACATGGCGGTCATGGACCTCTCCTTCATCTCGATACGCCTCATCCTGCCCGCCGTACACGCGCTTTTGAAGCCGGAGGGCGAGTGCGTCTGCCTCATAAAGCCGCAGTTTGAGGCCGGCAGGGCCGACGTCGGGAAGAAGGGCGTCGTGCGCGACAGGGCCGTACACGAGCGGGTGCTCAGCGAAATGCTTGAATTTTTCCCCGCGGCGGGCTATACGCTCACGGGCCTGGACTACTCGCCGATACGCGGGCCGGAGGGGAACATAGAATACCTCGCCCACCTCAAAAGGGGCGAACACGCCGGCATATCGCCGGATATCGCGGCCATAGTCGCCGCCTCGCACGGGGAGCTTGATAAGCATGGCTGAAATAGTTCTCGCACCCAACCCATACCGCGACCGCTCGCTCACGCTCACGATGCGCGCAAAGGAGCTTCTGGAGCGCGACGGGCGCAGCTGCGTCATAAGCCCGGCCTTCGTCGACGTGCCGGCGGACTCGCCCATGGCGCCGCTGCGCCGCGCCTCGCAGGACGCGAGGCTCATAATCACGCTCGGCGGCGACGGCACGATGCTGCACGTCGCGCGGCAGGTTATCGACCTCGGCGTCCCCATGCTGGGCGTCAACGTCGGCACAAAGGGCTTCATGGCCGGGGTGGAGCCGGAGGACATCGAGCTTGTGCGCCGGGCCGCGGCGGGCGAGTATACGCCCAGCCGCCGCATGCTCCTGGACGTCGAGCTCCTGCGCCTGAACGGCGAGAACCTGCGCGACTGCGCCCTCAACGACGCGGTGGTCAAGGGCGACGTCAACTGCGTCGACCTCGCCGTCTCCTCGGACGAGAAGCGGATTGCCGGCTTCTCAGGCGACGGCGTGATATGCGCCACGCCCACCGGCTCCACGGCCTACTCCATGTCCGCCGGCGGCCCGATTGTCGAGCCGGAGGCCGAGAACATAGTCGTCACGCCCATCTGCGCGCATTCGATGAGCGCGCGAAGCTTCGTGCTCGCGCCGAGCCGGGTCGTGACCATAACGCCCGAGCGGAGGGACAGCCGCCGCGTCTTCCTCTCCGTCGACGGCAGCCCGGCCGTGGAGCTCGACTCCGGCGACGCCGTGAGGATAAGCCGCAGCCGGAACTCGCTCATACTCGCGGACATGGACGGGCGGAGCTTTTACGATACGGCGCTCGGCAAGCTTGCCGCGCCATAAGGAGGAACAGATGAAATCAGCGAGACAGAACGTCATACTCGAAATTGTCACGAGCCGGGATATTGAGACGCAGAACCAGCTCATGCAGGCCCTGCGTGAGCGGGGGATAAACTCCACCCAGGCCACGCTCTCGCGCGACATAAAGGAGCTGCGCCTGGTGAAGGAGCTCTCTGGCGGGCGCTACCGCTACGCCCTGCCCACCCAGAGCGGTGCGGCGGAGTACGGCGAGCGCCTGCGCAAGATTTTCCGCGAGAGCGTCGTCAGCTGCGACACCGCCATGAACCTCATCGTGCTCAAGACTCTGCCCGGCCTCGCCAGCGCGGCCAGCAGCGCCATGGACGGCATGGACATCCCCGACCTCGTCGGCACCGTCGCCGGGGACGACACGGTCTTTATGGCCATGCGCGACGTCAAGAGCGCCGAGGCCTTCTGCGGAGAGGTCAAAAAGCTGTTTTAAGCGAGGTGCGATATGCTCAGGGAGCTGCACATTGAGAACATCGCCGTCATAGAGCGCGCGGATATAGAGCCGGGCCCGGGCCTCAACGTCCTCACGGGCGAGACCGGCGCGGGCAAGAGCATCGTCATTGACTCGCTCCAGGCCGTGCTCGGCTCGCGCGTCAGCCGCGAGCTCGTGCGCACCGGCGCGCCCAAGGCCTCCGTCAGCGCCGCCTTCAGCTCGGAGCGGGCCGAGCTCTGGCTCAGGGAGCGGGATTTGGAGAGCGCGGGCCGGTACGACGCCGAAAACCCGGACGACTCCGGCGTTCTGATACGCCGCCGCATAAGTGCCGAGGGCAAGAGCAGCGCCTGGATAAACGGCGAGAACGCGACCGCCGCGGAGCTCCGCGAGCTGGGCGCGCTCCTGCTCGATATCCACGGCCAGAACGACGGCAGGGCGCTTCTCGACGAGGCCAACCACCGCGCGTATCTCGACTCCTTCGGCGAGCTGGAGGGGGAGCTGGCCGCGTACCGGGAGAAGTACGAGGCCTGGCGCGAGACGAAGAGGGAGCTGGACCGCCTCGACATGAACGAGCGGGAGAGGGAATTCCGCCTGCTCGAGCTCGAGCGCACGATTCAGGAGCTCGAGGGCGCGAGGCTCAGCGCGGGCGAGGAGGCGGCGCTGACCGAGCGGCGCGAGCTTGTCCGCAACTCGGAAAAGCTCACCGAGGCGCTCGACGCGGCCTATGAGGCGCTTTACGGCGCGTCGCCCAGCGCGACGGAGCTCGCGGGCGAGGCCGAGGGTTGGTGCCGCCGCGCGGCGGACATGGCCGCCGAGCTCGGCGAGGCGGCAGGGGAGATAAGCTCCGCGCTCTCCGAGCTCGCGGACGCCGCGGAGCGGATACGCGACTTCCGGGCCTCTCTGGACATAGACGAGGGCGAGTACGACGCGCTCGAAACCCGCCTCGCCCAGCTCCGGCGGCTTGAAAAGCGCTACGCCACGGACGAGGCCGGGCTCATCGCCGAGCTCGAACGGGCCCGCGGGGAGTACGACGCGCTCAAAAATTCCGCGGAGCGCCGGGAAGAATTGGCTTTGGAGCTTGCCAAACGGCAAAAAACGGCGTATAATGCCTCTAAGCTTCTGTCACATAAACGCGGTGAAGCGGCAAAGCGGCTGGCCGGCCGCGTGCAGGCCGGGCTGCGCGAGCTCTCCATGCCCGGCGTCAGCTTTGAGACGGTGCTTGAGCCCCTGGAGGGCGAGCCGGGCTTTGACGAGACGGGCTGCGACTCCGTGCGCTTCCTGATGAGCGCGAACGCAGGGGAAAAGCCCGGGCGCATCTCGCGCATCGCCTCCGGAGGCGAGCTCGCGAGGATAATGCTCGTCCTCAAGGACGCGCTTACGGAGCGCTCGGGGCCGGACACGCTGGTCTTCGACGAGATAGACGAGGGCGTCTCGGGCATTGCGGCGCAGCGCGTGGCGGAGAAGCTGGCGCACATCTCCCGCCGCAAGCAGGTCATATGCGTGACGCACCTGCCGCAGATAGCCGCGATGGCGGACACGCACCTGCACGTCGAAAAGCGCGTCGAGCGCGGCCGGACCTATACCGCCGTCGTTCCTCTCGACAGGGCCGGAAGAATACGCGAGCTGGCGCGGCTGCACGGCGGCGACAACATCACGGACACAACGCTCAAAAGCGCCGAGGAGCAGCTTGACGCGGCGAGCGAGTTTAAAAGGGAGGAAAGATAGATGACATACGGTGAAAAAGCGGCTGAACTGAAGAACACCCTCAACTGCGCCCAGAGCGTCGTCGTCGCGCTCGACGAGCTGACCGGCCTCGACGAGGCGACGGCCAGGGCGGCCAGCGCCGGCTTCGGCGGCGGACTGCGCTGCGGCGAGGCCTGCGGCGCCTTTGCCGGCGCGGTCCTGAGCCTCGGCCTCACGGTCGGCAAGGACGGCCGCGGCAAGCCCGGCCAGCCCGCCGCCGTCGCATGTAAGCAGCTGGCCGACGAGTTCAAGGCCAAATTCGGCGCGATACGCTGCAAGGATTTGCTGGACGCCGCCGGCGGCGACCACAGCGTCTGCAACAGCTTCTGCGCCTGGTGCGCCGACCGCGTGGCCGAGCTGGCCGCGGAGGCGGAAAAGGCGGAGTAAGAATCAGGCGGCGGGCGCTGCCCGCGAAGATCCATGCGTTTTTAAGCCCCAGGGGCAATTTAATTTGAAAGGGAAAGATCGATGCAGATTTTTGAGGAACTCAAGGCACGCGGGCTTATCGCCCAGCTCACCGACGAAGAGGAGATTCGCGACCTTATAAACGCGGGGAAGGCCACGTTCTATATAGGCTTCGACGCTACGGCGGACAGCCTGCACATAGGGCACTTCATGGCCCTCAACCTCATGCGGCGCCTGCAGCTCGCGGGCAACAGGCCCATAGCCCTGCTCGGCGGCGGCACGACCATGGTCGGCGACCCCTCGGGCCGCACGGATATGCGCCAGATGCTGACCCAGGAGCAGATTCAGGCCAACGCCGCCAAGTTCAAGGTCCAGATGAGCAAGTTCATCGACTTCTCCGAGGGAAAGGCCCTGATGCTCGACAACGCCGACTGGCTTCTGAAGCTCAACTATATCGAGCTGCTGCGCGACGTGGGCGCCTGCTTCTCCGTCAACAACATGCTGCGCGCCGAGTGCTATAAGCAGCGCATGGAGAAGGGCCTGAGCTTCCTCGAATTCAACTACATGATTATGCAGAGCTACGACTTCTACCACATGTTCCAGAAGTACGACTGCGTCATGCAGTGCGGCGGCGACGACCAGTGGTCCAACATCCTCGGCGGC
>DVJK01000251.1 GCA_018716795.1 Candidatus Scatomorpha merdipullorum
CCTCGAGCGCCTCGGCCTCGGCGCGCAGGGCGGCGGCGCGCCCGGCCTCCCATTCGGCGAAGGCGTCGCAGAGCTCGCCCATGGCGTCGACGGCGGCGTAGCTCCCGCGGGTGAGGATGGTGAGCAGAAAGGGCTCCTCCGCGTAGACTATGCCCGCGACGGCGACGTGCAGCACGCCGTCGTAGCGCTCATAGCCATACTTCTGCGCTATCGGCACGCCGAGCGCGCCGGACTTGAGGTACTGGTCCGGCTGCGCGGCCAGCATGTGCTCAAGCTGCTCCTCAAACTCGTCCGAGTGCGCGTTGAGATAGCTGAGGATGTTCAGCACCATCTCCGCCGTGAAGGCGTTGTCGTAATAATACTCGTCTGTGACGTCCTCCGCCGCGTTGCCTATGTACTTGAGGATGTCGCGCTTATACTGCGCGTAGCCGCCGAGATAGTCGAGCATCCGCTCGCTTATCTCGTTATTTGAGAATTCGAGGCTGAACAGGTGCGCCTGCTCGAGGCTTACGCCGCCGACTATGTCGTCGGGGGCGAGCTCGCCGGCGTTCTCCAGCTCGTAGAAGTACATGTTGAGCGGCAGCTTGTATACGCTCGCGACCTTGAAATACTCGTCCGCGTTGTGGAACCAGGTCTCGCCGTCGTAGAGGCTCATGAAGCCCACGGCGTAGTTAGCTTCCGAAAAGCCGTATCCGCCCTCCATAATCTCCGCGACGAAGTCCTCCGGGCCGCGGGCGGAAGCCTCCCCGTCCGCGAGGACGGGGAGGAAGAGAGTCAGTATTGCGAGGAGCGCGGCCGCTGCGCGCCTCATTTCTCCTGATACACCATGTCGGCGCAGATATCGGAGAGCTTCTGCGCGCCGCACATGGTCATGGTGTCGATAAGCTCGGCCTTGTACTTCTCGAAGAGCAGCTTCGCGCCCTCGGCCTCGCCGCCGTAGACGGCCGGAACGAAGGGACGGCCCACGAGCACCGCGTCCGCGCCCAGGGCGAGGGCCTTGAAGACGTCCACGCCGGAGCGGATACCGCCGTCGACCATGATGACGCACTGCCCCTTGACGGCCTTCGCAATCTCGGGAAGGACGTCGGCGGTGGCGCGGGTCTGGCCCAGCACGCGCCCGCCGTGGTTGGAGACGACGATGCCCTTCGCGCCGGCCTCGACGGCCTTTTCCGCGCCGCGCACGGTCATTATGCCCTTGATGATGAAGGGCATCCTGGCGTAGGAGATTACCTCGCGCAGCTCGGCGACGGTCTTGCTGCCCGCGTTGGGGTTCATGGCCTTGAGGAAGGGGAGGCCCGCGCCGTCGATGTCCATGGCGGCGGCGAAGATATTGTTCTCGTTGAGGATGTCGAGCTTTTCCATCACGGCCTCGACGTTCCAGGGCTTAATGGTGGGCACGCCCACGCCGCCGACCTTGTTCATCGCGGCCACGGAGCGCTTCATAATCTCGGGGTCGACGCCGTCGCCGGTGAAGCTCATGGAGCCGTTCGCGACCGCCGTGGGGATAAGGATGTCGTTGTAGGCGAAGTCGTCGTAGGCGTCGGAGTAGTGCATGGGCAGGGCGCCTATCGGGGCGGTGAAGACGGGCAGGCCGAACTCGCGGCCGAAGAGGCTGAGTTCGGTGGTGGGCACGTCGTGGTCGCATATCGTGTCCATGTTGACAAAGACGCGCTGCCAGGCGTCATAGTTGCGCGCCGCGCCGTTGCCCGGGTTCTTGGAGCCGGGGCCGGGCATGGCGTTGGCGCAGGCCTTGCCGTTGCAGACCGGACACGCCTTGCAGTAGGGCCCAATGTTGGTGCGTGCTTTCTCGAGGACTTCGTTGTAGGTCATGGTTTATTACCTCCCATTAGAAATGGTTTTTCGTATGTATATGGCTCATCCGGCAGAGGAAGGCTGTTTTAAAAAAATCTGCCGCCATCTAACTCTATCACTAAATTCGCCTTTCGGCAATAGGCTTCGATAGCAAATCCGCCGCGCCTTTTCAATCGCGCAGCAGGGAATACATGCGGGTGTCGCGGATGCGTGCGGACTTTATCGCGTTTGAGCGCAGGGTGCCCTCGAGCGTGAAGCCGGCCTTTTCGAGCACGCGGCAGGATGCGGCGTTGTCGGCAAACGGCTCGGCGAAGATGCGCTGCATGTCCGTATTTTCAAAGATATAGCGGCAGATTTCCCGCACCGCGCCGGTGGCATAACCGCGTCCCCAGCGCTCGCGGGCGATGTAATATCCAAGCTCGCCGGTGAGCCGGTGTATGTTTTCGCCTCGCGTCACGGATATGCAGCCTATGCAGACATCGTTTTCGGTGACGGCGAAGGAGTACATACTGCCGTCCGAAAGCGCGGCGCCGATGAAAGCCTCGGCGTCAGAGACGGTATAGGGGAAGGGCAGCCCGTCGCGCAGGTTCGCCTGCACGGCTTCGTCGTTAATCGCCCGCGCCAGGGCGGCGGCGTCCTCGGGGCGCCATCTGCGAATTATCATGTGCGCCGTCACCTCCCGCTCACAGCCCCGTCAGGTCCCAGGCGGGGATCATCTCGTCGCCGCTGGAGTCGGGCTCCTGGTAATAGCCGTCCTCTATGCCCTTGTCGAGCAGGTACTCGTACAGCATCTGCGCTATGGCGGGATCGACGGTGCGGGCGAGCTCGGGGAAGCGCGCTTCTATCCCGGGCATGGGCGTATACTGGCTCATGAGCGAGAAGAGCACGCCGCCCATGGGGAAGCGCTCCGCCACCCAGTCGATGACGCCGATGGAGTTGTCTGTCCAGCCGGGCAGGATGAGGTGGCGTATCAGGACGCCGCTCCGGAGCATGTCGGCGTCGTCGACGCGGTAGG
>DVJK01000252.1 GCA_018716795.1 Candidatus Scatomorpha merdipullorum
TCGGACATGCCTTGCCCGCGCTCCCAGCTCGCCTCGAGGGGCGAGCCCGCCTCGGAGACGAGCGTTATCCCGGCGTTGAGCCTGGCCTCATAGCCGAGCTCGAAGGCCTCGAGCGCGGCCGCGTCGCCGTACAGCGGCTCAATCTCGGGCGCGCCGGAGGCCGCGGAGGTCCAGACCGCGCCGCTCATTGCGCCCAGCGCGGCGAGCGCGAGGACGAAAAGCGCGAGCAGCGCCCTCGAGCGGGCCATTCAATCGCCCTCCCCGAGCTCGTTTATTGCGCGGGTTATGCGGTCGGCGCGGTAGTTCCAGGCGCGCTTGACGTAGTCGACAAGGCTCTCGCCGCGCTCGTCCAGCTCGGACATGGAGACGTCGCCCGTGATGCGCCCCTGATGTATCAGCACGGCGCGGCCTATGAAGCCGCTGACCTCCTCGATGAGGTGCGTGGAGAGGAGCACCGTCTCCTCCTCGCCGAGGATACCGAGCAGGACCTTGTAGAAATCCTCGCGGTTGAAGATGTCGTTGCCGCCGAAGGGCTCGTCCATGAGGATGTAGTCCGCGCCCTGGCTGAGGGCCAGCACGACCTCGAACTGGTTCTTCTGGCCGGTGGAGAGCCGCCGCGCCGGGCCGTGCATGGGCAGGGAGAAGAAGTCCATGAGCACGTCGAAGCGCTTGCGGTTGAATTTGGGGAAATGCGCGGCGTAGAACTGCGCGTGCCCGGCGGGGCTCAGGTCGGGGAAGAAGCTGTGCTCGCTTGTGGCGAAGGCGATGCGGTCGACGTTCTTCGTCGTGATGGGCTCGCCGTCGAGGCTTATCGTGCCCGAATAGGCGACGTAGCGGAGTATGCACTTCATAAGCGTCGTCTTGCCCGCGCCGTTTTCGCCGAAGAGGCCCACAAGCTCGCCGCGCGGGAGGGCGAGGCTGACGTTTTCAAGGGCCTTTTTATTGCCGTAGCGTTTGGTGACGTTCTTTATTTCAAGCATGTCGCACCTCCTAGTGCGTGACGAGATGTATGACCCGGGCCCAGCCGTCCGCCGGCAGCCAGCGCTCGGGGGTGCAGCTCATGTAAATCCAGCCGCAGCCGAGCGTGAGCAGCCTCATGCAAAGCTGCGCGAGCAGCGTGCCCGCGAGCGGGAAGGCGAGGCAGCGGACGGGGAACTCCCAGCGGTTTTTGAGCCGGCGCATGGTGTACGCCGCGCGGCTCCCGCCGGAGTAGTGGTAGGAGACATAGCGGAAGAGCAGCCAGATATAGGCCGCGTGCGCGAGGATGAAGGCCGCGCGCCCGAACACCATCATGCTCTCGAAGCTCGGGAAGACCGCGCCGGGCCTTTCGCTGCGGATTTGGTTGTGGCTGTACTCGTACATCTGCCCGTGCCCGCTCAGGTACGCGAGCAGGAAGCCGAGGACGAGCACGCCCGCCGCGCACGCCAGTATGCCGAGCGCGATATTGAGCTCGCGCCGCGCGTCAAAGCCGGGCGGCAGCAGCCTTTCAGCTCTGTCCAAGGCCTTCGCCTCCGCTCGTCTCATAGCTCGCGGTGCCGTCCTCGTCCTGCTCGCGGCTGCGTATGGAGATAATCATCCCCACCAGCCAGAGCGCGCAGAAGGCCGTTTGTACGAGGCACTGCGAATAGTCCCCGGCCTCGACGCGGAAGCCGTCGCCGAGCCACATGGCCGCCAGCAGGACGAAGGGAGAGAGGGCGAGCTTGCCCCTGCGGCCCATGAAGCCCGAGTAGGCCGTCGCCGCGCCGAGCGCGTATATGACCGCGGCGCTGCGGATATAGACCGGCCAGTCGCCGAGCGGCAGCAGCGCGTGCGTCACGCCGCTGGAGACGAAGCTCACGAGCAGCGAGAGCTCGCCCGCCTCGCCGAGGCCGGCGTTCTGAAGGTGCAGCCCGTAGAAAAAGCAGACCGCCGTCACCGCCATGAGGACGACGAAAATCGCCGCCGCCGCGGCCAGGCCCTGCCAGAGGAAGGCCGCCAGCTCGCTCACGCGCAGCCGCCGGAGCGTGTAGCCCGGCTGCACCCCGCCGCGCTCGCGCAGCGGGAACATCAAAAGCAGGCACAAAAGCGTCACGGCGAGATTGACGACGATGCCCGCCGCGTCGAAGAACCTGGCGTCCATGACCTGTTCGGCGGCGAGGGCCGAGCTCAGCCGCCAGTATGTGCCTCCGGCGGCCAGAACGGCGACTATGAGCGCGGGCCAGAGCATATACCGGGCCGACAGCATAAATACGGAGAAATTCTTTTTCATTGTTCCTTGCCCTCCTCCCAGGCTTTCGTGATGAGCCTTACGGCCTCCTCAAGTGTTATCCCCATCTGACGCAGCCCCTGCGCCGCGGCGCGCACGCCCTCGGCAACCAGCTCGCCGCGCAGCTCGGCGCGCCTTTCCGGACTGAAGGCGACATAGCTCTTGGCCCCGGCGTGGGAGCTCAGTATGCCCTCCTCCTCCATGAGTCGGCAGGCCTTCTGCACGGTGTTGGGGTTGAGGCCCAGCAGCGCCGAGAGAGTCCGGCGGCTGGGCAGCTCGTCCCCGTCCGGTATCTCACCGGAGACTATGCCGCGCTTGACATAGGCCACTATCTGAAGATATATGGGTTCGTTCCCCTCCGGCTTGAAGC
>DVJK01000253.1 GCA_018716795.1 Candidatus Scatomorpha merdipullorum
CGCAGGGGAGGCCGGCTCCGCGCCGGCGCCGGAGGCCGCGGAGGAGAGGGGCGCTTCGCCCTCCGCCGTGAGCGCGGAGGCGCTCGCCGCGCGCTGGGCCTGGCGCTATCCCCATCCTCGGGCCGTGGAGCTGCCCAGCAAGGTGACCGCCACGGAGCTCAAGAGCCTGCCGGAGGCCGACCCGGAGAGTGAGCCCCTGCTCGCCGCCGAGGCGCGCCCCTTCCGCATGCCCGTGCTCGAGGGCGCGGCGCGCGGCCTCACCGCCGCCGAGCGCGGCACGGCCACGCACCTGGCCCTGCGCTACATAGACCTCGCCTCCATACACTCCGTGCAGGACGCCGAAGACGCCGTCGCCGCCCTCGTGCTCACGGGCCGGCTCTCGGAGGCGGAGGCCGCCGCCGTCGAGCCCGCGGGCGTATACGCCCTGGCCTCGAGCGCACTGGGCCGCCGCATGGCGGAGTCCCCGAAGGTCTACCGGGAGTTCTCCTTCTCCCTGCTGCGCCCGGCGGGCGAGGTCTTCCCCGGCGCGGGCGAGGATGAGCTCCTGCTCCAGGGCGTCGTGGACTGCTGCTTCGTCGAGGACGGCGGGCTGGTGGTCGTGGACTATAAGACCGACCGGGTGTCCGCCTCCGGGGCCGCCGCGTGCGCGGAGCGCTACCGCGGCCAGCTGGAGTGCTACGCCTGGGCGATGGAGCGGATAACCGGCCTGAAGGTCCGGGAAAGGCTCGTATACTTCCTGCGGCCGGGCCTCGCCGTCGGCGTCTGAGGCGGCGCGTTTGGCTTGACTTGTACGGCGGACTATTATATACTAAAGTCGAAAACTACAAATTATTGTGCCGGAGATATGCTCGGCGCGGCTGCATAATATTTAAAGGTGGTATAAAAATGAATAAGACCATGGTTGAGAGGATAGACGAGCTCCTGCGCGAGCGCGGCATCTCCGGCTCCCGCATGAGCAGCGACCTGGGCATGTCCCGGAGCTTCATGACGGAGCTGCGCAAGGGCCGCGCCAGGAGCGTCACGGCGGAGACCGCCTCGCGCATTGCCGACTACCTGGGCGTGAGCACCGACTACCTGCTCGGGAAGGACACCGAGGGCAGGGATAACGACCCGCTCGAGCGCGAGCTTGCGAGCTATCTGGACGAGATGCGAAGCCGGCCCGAGAAGCGTATGCTCTTTTCCGTGACGCGAAACGCCACGAAGGAGCAGATTGAGGCCATTGTCCACATGATAGAGCAGCTTCAGAGCGGCAAATGAAGTACGTCGAAGGCGTGGACTACTGGGTTCGGCTTGTGGAGTTCCCCAACATGGCCTCGCCCAGCGTCGCCGTCTCGAACGGCGACGGCACGTTCACAATTTACATCAACTCGCGCTTCTCGCCCGAGAGGCGCGCCGCCGGCCTGCGCCACGAGCTGGAGCATCTCGAGGGCGAGCACTTCTACCGCGACGACCTCGAGCTCAGCGAGCTGGAGGCCGCGGCGGACGGCCGCCTGAGCCTTTCCGCGCCCGCGCGCCGGGCCGCAAAAAAGCGCGAAGCGCGCGCAATACCGCTCTATGAAAGCCCCGGAGCCTTCCTCGAGGACTTCCTGCGCCGCGCCTCTCCCGAGAGCCTGCGGCTGCTGCGCATCTCCGGGCTGCTGCCCAGGGCGGGGCGGGAGTGATTCGGGGCCCGGACGGAGACGGCCGGGTCCAAAACTGTTATCGGGGTGAAGCATGGATTCAAGACCTATCGGCGTATTCGACTCCGGCGTCGGCGGGCTCTCCGCCGTGAGGGTGCTGCGCGCCCTCCTGCCGGGCGAGGACATACTGTATTTCGGCGACACCGCCAACGTGCCCTACGGCGGCAAGAGCGTGGAGGAGCTGCGCGCGCTGGCCTCGGCCTCGTCGCGGCTGCTGGCTGGGAAGGGCGCCAAGGCCCTGCTCGTGGCCTGCGGCACCGTCAGCTCCAACTGCCTTGAGGTTGTGGGGCGCGCCTCCGGGCTGCCCTGCTGCGGCGTGCTCCGCGGCGCGGCGCTCCGGGCCTGCAATACCACGAGAAACGGGCGCGTCGGCGTGCTCTCCACGGAGGCCACGGCGCGCTCGGGCGCGTTTGAGCGCGAGATAAGGGCGCTGCGGCCCGAGCTCGCGGTCTTCTCCTTCGGTACGAGCCGGCTCGTGCCCCTGGCCGAGGCCGGGCGCACGGAATACTCCGACCCGCTCGTGCGCGAGGCCGTCGAGGACGCGGCGGCGCGCTTTTCCGGCTCGGGGATAGACACGCTCATCCTCGGCTGCACGCACTTCCCGCTGCTCGCGCCCGCCCTGGCCCGCGCCTTTGAGGGCGTGCGGCTCATTGACTCGGGCGAGACCGGGGCAGGGGAGTTCATGGGCCTGCTCCGCGCGCGCGGCCTCCTCTCGGCGAAAAAGCGCGGCGGGCGCGTCACCGCCTTCGTCAGCGGCGGCATTGAGAGCTTTGAAAGGAGCGCCGGGCTCTTCCTGCCCGGCGGCCTGGACGACATCCGCGCGGTTGACGCTTGACAAATGCGAAAAATGTGCTAATATATTAGCGTGCTATCGCATTAGCAAAGTAAAGCGAAAGTTAAGAACGAGAGGCGGCATCGCTATGGACAACATACTCTCCCGGGAGGAGCGGCTTATTCACTCCTTCCGGGCGCTGTGCTCGCGCTACGGGTACCGGCCCTACCGCATGAGCAAATTTGAGGAGTACGACCTCTATGCCAACAACCGCAGCTTCCTGCCCGAGGGCGGAGTCATAACCTTCACGGACACGAACGGGCGGCTCATGGCCCTCAAGCCGGACGTGACGCTCTCCATTGCCCGGAACCTGACGCCCGCCCCGGGCGAAAGCGTGCGCGTTTTCTATGACGAGAGCGTATACCGCGCGCCGGACAGGCAGCTCGGCTTCCAGGAGATAACGCAGACCGGGCTCGAATATCTCGGCGAGGCCGACGCCTACGCCATGGGCGAGGTCGTCTCGCTCGCGGCGCAGAGCCTCGAGCTCATAGAGCCGGGCTACATCCTCGACGTGTCGCATATGGGCTTCATGGCCGGGCTCATAGACGCGCTGGGCGTGGACTCCCGGACCCGGGCCGAGCTGATGCGCGCCGTCTCGGGCCGGAACGCCCACGGCATCCGCGCCCTCTGCGCCGCGGCGGGCGTCTCCGGCGCGCCGGCGGAGCGGCTCTGCCGCGCCTCCGGGCTCTACGGCGGCCTCGAAGGGCTGCTGCCCACGCTCGGCGAGATGTCCGTCAACAGCGAGACGGAGCGCGCCGTGCGCGAGCTGACCGATTTGCGCTCGGTCTTCGAGG
>DVJK01000254.1 GCA_018716795.1 Candidatus Scatomorpha merdipullorum
TCAGGAATGCGGGGCGCGGCGGCCCCTCCCGGCCTTCGCGGCGGCGAGGAGGTTCGGCAGGGCGATGCCGCAGAGGATAAGGGCCGCGCCGGCGAGGCCGCGCGCGCCCAGGCGCTCGTGCAGGAAGACCGCGCCGAGGGCTCCGGCGCTCAGCGGGCTCAGCGCACAGAACATGCCAGCGCGCTCGGCGCTCGTGCCGCGCTGGGCCACGGGCTGGAGCGTGAAGCCGAAGCCGGTGCAGACCACGGCCAGCGCGAGGATAATCGCCCAGTCGCGCCCGCTGCCCGGTATCTCAACAGGCCGCTCGAAAACAAACGCGGCGGCCCAGGCCAGCGCGGCTATCGTGCAGACCTGCGCGATGCCCATGACCAGCGCGTCGCCGCCGCCGTGGCTCATGCGGTCGGTCGTGATGATGGCGCAGGCGTAGAGCAGCGCGGTGAGAAGGCCCAGGGCCTCGCCGGGGCCGAAGCCCTCGAGGCCGGAGCCGAGCGTCAGCAGCGCCACGCCGGCGAGGCTCAGCCCCGCGCTCAAAAGCGTCGCGCGCTCGGGCCATTTCCGCCGCCAAAGCGCGAGCAGCAGCGGCACCAGCACCACCGAGGTGTTCTCCAGAAACGAGGTCACCGAGGTCGCCGTGAGCCGGAGCGTCGCGGTCTCGCAGCTTATGACGGCGAAGAAGACCGCGCCTATCGCGGCGCCCTTCAAAAACGTCCGCCCGCCCGCGGCGCGCACGCGCCGGAAAAAGCAGAGCAGCATAAGCGCGCCCGCCGTCGAAAAGCGCAGCGCCATGAGCGTGAAGGCGCCCATGTCCGCCATGCCGAGCTTCAAAAGCAGCAGCGAGGTGCTGCGGGCAATTATAACCGCGGCGAGAAGCAGCTCGCTCGTCCGCCGCGAGAGCGTTTTGGCCATGTCTCCCACTCCCTTGACAGCAGTATAACGCCGGGATATAATTTGCGTAAAGCGCGAATATCTCACATTTAACTTGCGAAATACGCAAATAAGGAGGGGCCACATGGACACGGAGAAGTGCGCGGCGCTGCTGTGCGCGCTGGAGACGGGCAGCGTCTCCGCCGCGGCCGGGCGGAGGGGCTATACGGTCTCGGGCATGAGCCGCCTGCTCGCCTCGCTGGAGGAGGAGGTGGGCTTCCGGCTCCTGCGCCGCTCGCGCGCGGGCGTGAGGCCGACGCCGGAGTGCGAGGAGCTGCTGGACGTCATGCGCGAGCTGGCGCGCCTGGGCGAGAGCTGCGCGCGGCGCGCGGCGGCCCTGCGCGGGCTGGAGACGGGCCGCGTGCGCGCGGGAATATCCTACCCAGCCTATTACGACGCCCTCGCCGGCGCGATGGCGGAGTTCGCCGCCGAGCATCCGGGCGTGGAGATAGAGCTCATTGAGGAGCGCAGCAGCGCGCTTGCGGAGATGCTTGCGCGGGGCGAGGCGGACTTCTGCATCATGAGCCGCCGCGACGTCGACTGCGTCTGGACGCCGCTCCGCCTCGACCGACTGGCCGTCTGGATTCCGGCGGGTCATCCCCTGGCCGGCTGCGCCGCCTTCCCCGACCGCGCGCTGGAGGACCTGCCGTATATAGACATCCTGCCCGGCGGCGACACGGATAACGCCCGCTTCCTCGCCGAGCGCGGCATAAACGCCCGCACCCGCTTCACCACGACGGACATTTACGGCGCGCTCTCGCTCGTGAGCGCGGGCCTGGGCGCGGCGCTGGTGAACGAGCTGCTCGCGCGCGGCGCGGACGCCGACGGGCGCGCGGTCCTCCTGCCGCTCTCCCCGCCGCACACCGTGGAGATAGGCGCGGCCCTCGGCAGGGAGCCGAGCCTGCCCGCCGCCCGCTTCGCCGAATACGCCCTGCCCCGGCTCCTGGAGGCCGGGATATAGGCTTAATAAACGGATGCGCCCGCCGGGGCCTGTCCCGGCGGGCGCTTTTTCGCTCGCATTCGCGGTTATTTTAGCTCAAAGCGCTTCGCACAGCGGCAGAAGCTCCCTCGCGGCGGCCTCCACGTCCGGCTGCGCGAAGAGGGCGGAGACGACGGCCGCGCCCGCGAGGCCGCAGCCGGCGAGCTGCGGCAGGTTCTCCTTCGTTATCCCGCCAATCGCGACGACGGGTATGCTCACCGCGCCCGTGATGGCGCGGAAGCCCTCGGGCGTGACGAAGTGGCCGCGGACGTCCTTGGTGTCCGTCGGGAAGGCCGCGCCGGAGCCGAGATAGTCCGCGCCCGCGGCCTCGGCGGCCCGCGCCTCCTCCACATTGTGCGCCGAGACGCCGATTATCCGGCCCGGCCCGAGCATGGCGCGGGCCTTTTCGCAGGCCATGTCCTCCTGCCCCACGTGTACGCCGTCCGCGCCGGAGAGCAGCGCGACGTCGACATTGTCGTTTATGACGCAGCGCACGCCCAGGCGGTGGCAAAGCTCGACTATCCAGCGCGCCTCGCTGAGGAAGGAGCGCGGGTCAAGCTCCTTCTCGCGCAGCTGCACGAAGGTCGCGCCGCCCTTTATCGCGGCCCTGACCTGGTCCATGACGCCGTCGGCGTCATGCGCCCAGGCGCGGTCGGTCACGGCGTAGAGCCGGAGCTCTCCCGGTTTTATTTTCATAGCAAAGCCTCCAATTTTCAGCTGAGACGATTATACCCCGCCCGCCCCGCCTTTGCAAGCCGCCTTCGCCCAAAAACAAAACCAAAGCCCGGGCCCAGCCTTCGGCCCATCCAACCCGCATCCGCCCTAAAAACACAAAACCGAAGCCGGAGGCTTCGGTTTTGAAAGGAAGAACAAACGAAGCGGAACGGATGTCAAAGGGCCCAGCCTTTGGCTGAGCCCTTTGACGTAGTGAAGCGCAGTTTGTTCTGACGTCGTTACTGCTTTGCCGCGGGATTGTTCCTCATGCTTGCGGCGGCGCGCTTCATGAGGCTTCCGGTGC
>DVJK01000255.1 GCA_018716795.1 Candidatus Scatomorpha merdipullorum
GCCGCCGAGGACGTTGTAGAACGTCAGCAGGAAGAAGGCCGAGGCGACGCCTATGTAGCCGACCCACTTGTGCTTTTTGTTGAACGCGCCGTAAGCGCCGACGGCGCCGAGACCCGTTTTGCGGCCTATCGTCAGCTCACCGAGCATGACGACCGCGCCGACAAAGATGACGAGAAGCAGATAGACGATCAGGAATGCAAAGCCGCCGTAGCGGCCCATTTTGTACGGGAAGCCCCAGATGTTTCCCAGGCCGACCGCCGAGCCGACGGCCGCCATCAGGAAGCCAAAGTTGGTTCCCCATGAACCGCGTTCATGTTGTTCCATGATTTTCCCTCCCATATTTTATTTTCCGGCGGCGCTCCCACGCCTGGCCGGTTCTCCCTATCCTTGCAGGGTGCAAAACTCCCTTGAACCCTGCACTTATAATTTACACCAAAATGACGTCAGCCGCAAGCCTTTCATATTCATTTCTTAACGGTTTATTCATTATTGCTCAAAACAAGCCCCGAGTGCAGGGAAAAATTCGCAACTTTTTGTGCATAATGCACATTCGTCAAGAGTTTCACTGGTTAAATATTAGACGCACGACGGCTTTCACGCCTTAAATTCCCAAAACGCTGTCACAGCCGTTTTGGTCTGACCTGAGCAGGCGGAACTTATGCTTGATTTTGGCGATAAATACTGTATAATTGATGGGGCCGGAGGTGCTTTCGCCGGCGATAGGGAATTTAGGAGGAATCCAAAATGACATATGAGATGGACATCGCCGGGCTGCAGCGGGAGCTGCCGCTGTGTAAGGTCACGGACGACCTCTACATAGGCGCGTTTGTCATGTTCGGGGACGTCGAGCTGACGGTGCACTGCGCGGCGGAGCTCCTCAAGCTCGCGCCGGAGTACGACTATCTGATAGCTCCCGAGGCCAAGGCCATACCTCTGCTCTACGAGATGGCCCGCCAGAGCGGCGCGGAGAAGTATTTCCTCGCGCGCAAGGGCGCGAAGGCCTATATGAGCGGCGTCTTCGAGGTCGAGGTCCGCTCCATAACGACGATGCACATTCAGAAGCTGGTGATTGACAAGGCCGACGCCGAGCTCATAAAGGGCAAGAGGATGCTCATACTCGACGACGTCATCTCCACGGGCGAGAGCCTGCACGCCATGGAGGAGCTGGTCACCCGCGCCGGAGGCGTCATCGCCGGCAAGATGGCCGTCCTCGCCGAGGGCGACGCCTATAACCGCAGCGACATCATCACGCTCGGCAAGCTGCCGCTTTTCAACCCCGACGGAAGCGTGAAGGAATAAATAATACGGTAAGTTGCAAATAACCCTGGCCGCGAGGCCGGGGCTATTTTAACGATATCGGTTTTTGTAAAGCCCGCGCGGTCAGCGCAGACCGCGGAAGAACTCCGCCAGCAGCGCGGCGCACTCCTCGGCCAGCACGCCGCCGTAGACGGCGGGCCTGTGGCCGTAGCGCTCCTCGAAGAGGTTTATGACGCTTCCGACCGAGCCGGAGTTCGGCTCCTTCGCGCCGTATATCACGGGGCTGAGGCGAGAGTTTATTATCGCGCCCGCGCACATGGGGCAGGGCTCGAGCGTGACGGCGATGCCGCAGCCCGAGAGGTTCCACGCGCCCAGCGCGGCGCAGGCGGCGCGTATCGCCTCCACCTCCGCGTGGGCCGTGGCGTCGGAGCTCTCCTCGCGCCGGTTGCGGCCGCGGCCGATTATCTCGCCCGAGCGCGTGAAGACCACGCAGCCGACCGGCACCTCGCCGGCCGCGGCGGCCTCGCGCGCTAAATTCAGCGCGGCGCGCATATATTTTTCCATGTCCACAATACTTCACCTCGGGGTGTGCCAATGTTCGACAACATGCTTGATATTTTACTCATCGGCGTCGGCCTGTCAATGGACGCCTTCGCGGTCTCCGTCACGAACGGGCTGACGATACCGGGCTATAAATTAAGGCACGCGGCGGCGACCGCGGCCTGCTTCGGCTTTTTCCAGGGCCTTATGCCGCTCCTGGGCTGGCTGCTGGGCAGCACGGTCAGCCATATCATAAGCGCCTGGGGCCCATACGTGAGCTTCTTCCTGCTGGCCTTCATCGGCGTCAAGATGATAGTCGAGGCCGTGAAGGGCGGGGAGGAGAAGTGCGAGACCGGCCTTCGCTTTGGCCGCCTCATCGTCATGGCCGTGGCCACGAGCCTCGACGCCCTGGCCGTGGGCGTGTCCTTCGCCTTCATGGACGTGCCGCTGCTCGCCTCCGTGCTGCTCATAGCCGCGGTGACCTTCGTCATATGCCTCGCGGGCGGCCTGCTCGGCAGCCGCGTGCCGGGCATATCCTGCAAGGCCGCGGGAATCATAGGCGGCGCCGTGCTCTGCTGCATAGGCGCAAAACTTCTGCTGGAAGGGATAGGCGTGATTTAAATGGAACTTCTCTACGCGCTTGAAAGCATAAGGAACCCCGTGCTCGACGCGGTGATGAGCGCCGCGACCCAGCTCGGCGGCGAGACGCTGTATCTGGCCCTGGCCATAATCGTCTTCTGGTGCGTCAGCAAGGGGCTCGGGTACTACACCCTCACCGTCGGCTTCGCCGGCACGGTTTTGAACCAGTTCCTCAAGATTACCTGCCGCATACCGCGGCCCTGGGTGCAGGACCCGGAGTTCACGATTGTCGAAAGCGCGCGCGCCGAGGCGACGGGCTACTCCTTCCCGAGCGGGCACACGCAGAACGCCTTCGCCTCCTTCGGCTGCATCGGCATGTGGTCGCGCAGGACGCTCTGGCGCGTGGTCTGCGCCCTTATCATCGCGCTCATCGCCCTCTCGCGGATGTACCTCGGCGTACACACCCCGCTCGACGTGGGCGTCGCGCTCGTCCTGGGCCTCGCGCTGACGCTGGCGCTCTGGCCGCTGTTCCGGGATATAGAGGAGCACCCGAAGCGCATGTACGCGGCCATGGCCGCCCTGCTCGCGCTGACGGCGGCCTATATCGCGTATACGGAGCTCTTCCCCTTCCCGGCGGACACGGACGCGGCCAATCTCGCCTCCGCGCGGTCAAACGGCTGGAAGCTCTTCGGCTCCGGCCTTGCCATGCTCATAGGCTTCGAGCTCGACCGCCGGTACATACGCTTTGAGGTCAAGGCCCCGCTCTTGGGCCAGCTGCTCAAGTGCGCCGTCGGCCTCGCGCTCGTGATGGCCCTGCGCGCCGGGCTCAAGCAGCCGCTCTACGCGCTCCTCGGCGAGTGCGGCGCGGCGGACGCACTGCGGTATTTCGTGACCGTCCTCTTCGCCGCGGCGGTCTGGCCGCTGACGTTTAAGCTTTTCGCAAAAATCGGCGCGAAAAAGTGAAGACAAAGCAATTTACGCCCCGTTTCGGCCTGAAGCGGGGCGCTTTTTATCTTATTATCCCGCCTGCGATAAGCCGTTCGCCGCAGTACAGCGCGGCGGCCTGGCCGGGCGAGGGCGCGCGCACCGGGCGCGCGAAGCGCAGCTCAAGAGCGCCGTCCGGCGCAGGCCGGGCAAACGCGGGGTACAGCTCGCGCGAGTGCCGCACGCGGGCGAGGCAGGGAAATTCGCCCTCCGGCGGGTCGATGAGCCAGTTGGCCTCGCGTGTGCGCACGCGGTCCATATAGAGCCCCTCGCCGTCGGAGAGGACGACCTCGTTCGTCTCCGGGCGTATCTCGCTGACAAAGACGCGCCTGCCCGCGGCGAAGCCCAGCCCGCGCCTCTGGCCGAGCGTATAGCGGTGCGAGCCGGAGTGCTCGCCCACGCGCTCGCCCTTGTATATGAGCGCGCCGGGGCCGGGCGCGCGGCCGCGCCGCTCTATCCACGCGGCGAAATCCCCGTCGGGGATGAAGCAAATCTCCATACTGTCCGGCTTCTTGGCCTGGGGGAGGCCGAAGCCCTCCGCCAGGGCGCGCACCTCGCGCTTTATAAGGCCGCCGAGCGGCAGGACGAGGCGCGCGGCCTCGGCGCGCGTTATGAGGCAGAGCATATAGCTCTGGTCGTTCTCCGGCCGGCCGCGGAAAATTGCGCCCATGCGCGCCGCGGCGTAGTGCCCGGTCGCGATATGGCGGATGCCCATCGCGTCCGCCGCCTCGCAGAGCAGCGCGAGCTTTACGCGGCGGTTGCAGAGCACGCAGGGGCTCGGCGTCGCGCCGGCGAGATAGACCGCCTCAAAGGGCGCGCAGACCTCGCGCTCAAGTCTTTCGCGCGCGTCGATTACCTCAAGCGGCAGGCCCATGCGCTCCGCGCTCTCGCGCGCATAGTCCGCCTCGCCGGAGCCGGTCTCGAGGTGGACGCAGCGGACGTCCCAGCCGCTTATCCCAAGGAGCCTCGCCGCCGCGGCGCTGTCCACGCCGCCGGAGAAGCCCAGGACGACGCGCGGCCTCACGGCTTCTGCCTCCCGAGGTACATGGCCAGCGCGGCCATGTCGGCCGGCGAGACGCCGGAGATGCGCCCGGCGCGCCCGAAGCTCTCGGGCCGCACGGCGGCGAGCTTCTGCCTCGCCTCGGTGCGAAGGCCGGGCACGGCGGAGTAGTCCAGGTTCTCCGGCAGGGGCTTGTTCTCCATGCGCCGGAAGTCCTCCACCTGCCTGAGCTGGCGCTTTATATAGCCCGCGTATTTGAGGCGGATTTCCACCTGGTTCGTTACGGCCCGCGGCAGCTCCGGACGGCCTTCGTCAAATTCCGCGAGGTCTTCATAGCCCACGCGCGGGCGGCGGAGCAGCGCGGCGAGGCTTGCGCCGCTCGCGGGAGGCGCTTCGCCGAGAGACTCCAGCTTCGCCGCGAGCTCCGGCGTCGGGGCGACGTGCGTGCTCTCAAGCCGCTTCGTCTCCGCCGCCACGGCGGCGTACTTTGCCTGCACGGCCTCGTATCTCTCGCGGCTCACGAGCCCGAGGGCGTACCCGTACTTCGTAAGGCGCTCGTCGGCGTTGTCCTGCCGGAGCAGGAGGCGGTATTCGCTGCGGGAGGTCATCATCCTGTACGGCTCGTTCGTGCCGCGGGTGACGAGGTCGTCTATGAGCGCGCCGATATA
>DVJK01000256.1 GCA_018716795.1 Candidatus Scatomorpha merdipullorum
GAGGCGGCGGCGGAGAGGAGCTCGGTAATCCAGAAGGAGTGCCAGACGCCGTCCGCGCCCAGGAAGCGGGAAAGGACGAAGGCTGTCGGGATTATCAGCGCCACATAGCGCAGCAGGGAGATGAGCAGCGAGGGCGCGCCCTTGCCCAGGCCCTCGAGCGCGCCGCAGCTCGTCACGCTCACGGCGGAGACAACGAAGCCCGCGCTTATAATCCGAAGCGCCCGGCCCGCGGCCTCTATCGCCGCGGCGTCGTTCGCGAAGAAGCCGGCAAGCGCCTCCGGCGCGGCCAGGAACAGCGCCGTGCCCAGGGCCATGATGCCCGCGGTCATCACGAGCACGGCGCGGTATATCTGCGAGACGCGGCCGTGCTCGCCCGCGCCGTAGTTATAGCCCACCAGCGGGCGCATGCCCTGCACGAAGCCGTTCGCAGGCAGGTAGAGGAAGGTCTGGAGCTTGTAATATATCCCCAGGATAAGCACGCCGCTCTCCGACACCGCGGCGAGGATGGCGTTGAGCGCCGAGGTCAGCACGCTCGGCAGCGCGAGGTTGAGCGTCGCGGGGACGCCGACGGAGTACAGCTGCGCGGCCATATGCCGCTCCGGCCGGAAGAGCTTCGGCGTCACGCGGACGCCTATCGGCCCGGCGAAGTACACCGCGACGTATATGACGAAGGAGAGCGTCTGGCCGATTCCCGTGGCGAGCGCCGCGCCCTCTATGCCCATGGCCAGGACGGGGCCCCAGCCGAAAATCATGATGGGGTCAAGGATGATATTGGCCACGCAGCCCGCGCCGAGGCTGACCATCGTGACCTTCATGCGCCCCACGCCCTGGAAGACCTTCTCAAAGCCCACGCCCAGCGAGACCATGACGCCGAAGGCGAAGACCACCGTCGAATACCGCACGCCGAGGTCTATCACCGCCGCGTCGGAGGTGTACAGCCGCAGGAAGGCGGGCATTATCGCAATGCAGGCCGCCGAGAGGACGACGCCGTGTATGAGCGAGAGGAGCATCCCCTGCGAGGCGGCCCTGTCCGCCTCCAGCTGCTCGTTCGCGCCCAGATGCAGGGAAATCACCGCGCTTATCCCCACGCCGAAGCCTATGCCCACGGCGTTCACCAGGTTCTGCACGGGATACACCAGCGAGAGCGCCGTCATCGCGTCGTCGCTTATGAGCGAGACGAAGTGGCTGTCCACAATGTTGTAGAGCGAGTTCACCAGCATGCTGAGCACCATGGGCAGCGCCATGCTCAGCACCAGCGGCACAACCGGCCGCTCCTTCATATAGCTTTGGTCCATGCCTTTACCTCCAAACAGCAAAAAAGCCGCGCAGCCTCAGACTGCGTGGCGAAAAGCGGCGCGAGCGCCGGGAAAAATCCACGGATGGTTTTAAACGCCGGAAGTTTAGCACAATCCGGCCCCTTTGTCAAGGGCGAGGCGCGGGATGCGCGGGGCATTATACCCCTTGACAAGCGCGTCCTACACGTGTAGTATAATGTCGTACTACACTTGTAGGAGGGTTTTGCCATGCGCATTACGGACGCCGAGTGGGCGGTCATGGAGGCGCTCTGGGGCGGCGAGAGCTTCGCGCTCGGGGAGCTGGCCGAGAGGCTTCGCGGCACGAACGGCTGGAACAAGAACACGGTATACACCTACCTCACGCGCATGGCCGCGAAGGGGCTGGTCAAAATTGACCGCAGCGGCCCGCGGCCATACTCCGCGGCGGTCTCGCGCTCCGACTGTGCGAGGGAGGAGCGCTCTGAGCTTTTGAACCGCGTCTACAAGGGCGCGGCGGGCGAGCTCATCGCAGCGTTTTTGAAGGAGTCGCATATTTCGCGCGCCGAGGCCGAACGGCTCCGGCGGCTGCTTGACGAGATGGAGGTGTGACGTGAGCAGCATCTGGGAATTCCTCTATCAGACACTGACCGTTTCGCTGGCCGCGGCGGCCCTGCTGCTTGTGAAATGGCCGCTGAGCGACAAGCTCTCGCCGCGCTGGCAGTACGGCGTCTGGGGTGTGCTGGCGCTCCGGGCGCTTATACCGGCCTCGCTCTCGCGCGGGATAGTCCCGCAGCTCGCGCTCTGGCTTGAGACGGCGAAGTCCGCCGCGGAGCTGCGTCTGAGCTCGGCCTATTCGGAGCCCTTCGGGCTCATGGACCTGCGCTCGCCCCTGCCGTGGCCGGAGGGCGCGCCGAAGAGCCTCACGGACTGGCTGTTTATAGCCTATTTCGCCGGCGCCGTGCTCACGCTTTTGTGGTACGCCTGGCGCTACGCCTCCCTGCGCGCCCTGCTCCTGCGCGGGCGGGAGCCCTCCGGGGAAGCCGCGGCGGTCATAGAGCGCGTCGCGGCGAAGTATAAGCTGCGCGCCTGCCGGGCCGTGGAGGTGCCGGGGCTCAAAAGCGCCTTCGTCTGCGGCGTCTTCCGGCCCGTGCTGGCCCTGCCCGAGGGCGAAACGCCGGACGAGAAGGTCATACTCCACGAGCTGCTGCATCTCAAGTACTTCGACGCGGGCCAGAACGTGTTCTGGTGCGTCCTGCGCGCGCTGCACTGGTGCAACCCCTTTTTGCAGTACGTCTTCAACCGCGTGGGCAACGACATGGAATCGCTCTGCGACCGGCGCGTGCTCGAACGGCTCGAGGGCGAGGAGCGGCGCGAGTACGGCGCCATCCTGCTCGGCATGGCCTCGGGCAGCTACGCCCGCGCGCCGGGCACAAGCTCCATATCGAACGGCGCGAGGAACATCGCCCGGCGCATAGAGGCGATTGCGCGCTTCAAGCTCTACCCGCGCGGCATGGCCCTCGTGAGCGTCTGCGCGGTGCTTCTCCTGGGCGCGTCGCTGCTCACGGGCGCGAGGGCGGACTTCAGCCGGCTTGAAGGCTATCCGGACAGCGGGGATGAGCTGCTGCCTGCCCTGGCCGCGGCGCGGATTGAGCGCTGCGCCACCATCCCCGGCGCGCTGGACGTGTACGCGAAGGCGATCGTCTTCCGGGACATGAAGCTCTACGCCCTGGCCTCGCCCGTTTCGGAGCAGGAGCGGATTTATGACGACGACTTCCTCAGCCGGGCAGAAGGCGATATGGCGCTCACGTCCGTCGGCACTTCGGCGCAGCCCCGGGTGCTCAATCTGCGGCAGGCCGGGGAAGGGCGCATGCTCGCCGAGCTCGCCCTGCCGGGCGAAATACTCAGCGTCAGCTGGTATTACGGCGCGGTGAGCGAAGAGCAGCTGGGGCAGTACTTCCTCGTGCCGGTCGAGATACTGCGCGAGGACGGAGGCTACGCCGTGCGCGCCGTCGGAGAGGAGCCGCGGCTTGAATACGTGCAGGGCGCCGGGCCCGCGCCGGAGGCGCGCATAGTCGGCGGAGGCGGCTGGGCCGATATCGACACGATGCTCGGCACGAGGGCGGCGGCCTATTCCGCCTGCGTGGATACGATCGCGGGGCCGGTCACGGTCAGGCTTTACTCCGACATCGAGGTGAAGCAGCCGGAGCAGCAGAGTGCCGGCCTCTGGGGCTTCGGCTTCGGCTCCGTCTACCCTCACGAGGCCGACGCCGACGCCGTGTGGGAGGACTGGAGCTTCGACTGCCGGTATACGGTCGAGCTCGACGCCAGGGAATACCGCGCCGCGGGCGGCGAGGGGAACGTCTCCGTCTTGTACGACTGGGTGCTTGACGAGGGCGTCGAATCCGGATCGCCGACGAACGGCGGGAGCGTAAATGCGAATTCCTCCCTGTCGCCGGAGGAGGGTGTCCTGCTCGACTGGCAATTCGCGAACTGGAATCAGGATTTCGAGCCAGCCGGGCTGCCCTATTATCCCGGCAGCATCGAGCTCAAGCTTATCATAGACGGAGAGAACATGGGCGAGTATACGCTCGAGCTTGCGGAGGCGGCGGAGTGAGCCGGCCGATGAAGATAAAGGAGATTGAAAATGAATCGTGAAGCGCTTTGCAGGGCCGTCGGGAAGGTCGCCTGGGGCTATGTGCTTATCTATTTGAATATCAACATCGGCACGGTCAACATCCTGCCGAACTGGGCGGGCTGCCTGCTCTTTATTTTCGCGCTGGACGAGCTCGGCAAATGGGAGGCCCCGGCGGGGCGGCTCCGCCCGCTCGGCTGGGCGCTCTTCTGCTGGGAGCTGCTGGTTTGGCTGCTGGCCGCACTGGGCCTTGACATGTCGGCCTCGCTCTGGTATCTGCCGCAGACGCTCGCCGCGGTGCTCTCGCTCTGGTTCAACTTCCAGCTGCTGACCCACCTCGCCGCCATATCCGACGCCCTCGGCCTGAGCCGCGGCCGGAGCATACGCAGGCTCCGCAACTTCCGCACGGTGCTCACGACGGCGCTCAACCTGCCCTGGGGCCTGCTCATGCCGGAGTCCTACACGGTGCAGGGCGCCCTCGCCGTCGCCGTCATAGTCGCCGCAATCATGCTCATAGCCTGGACCTTCCTGGCCCTCTTCGGCCTCCGCAGCGAACTCAAAACCCCGCCGGAAGCGAAGGTTGCAGAAACGGAAGCGCCCAAAACCGAATAAACCCCGCACCACCCGTAGGGGGCGGGCTTCCACGCCCGCCCGGCGTGGGTTGACCGGCGACGCGATTGCGCCGCACCCACCTTGCACCAACCCCTCAGTCACGGCGCAGAGCGCCGTGACAGCTCCCCTTTCAGGGGAGCCGAGGGCGTTTGCGCATCTGCTTGCCACGGTGCGGATACCTGCGTTCCGCTGACACCCGTAAGGGGCGGCGTCCCCGACGCCCCGCGGTCGGATTACTGCCGGGGTGGGTTGACCGCAGACATTTGGTGCGACCGGCAGCGCCTACGTTTGATGCGGCGCGCACACTTTGCGTCCACTACCCCACGCATCCGATCCCGCGCATCGCAGCACGCGCGCCTTTGGCGTACCGTCGCGCTTATTTTTTTCGCGTCAGGGCGGCGGAGGCGGTTACGGCGGTCAGGGGCGCGACGGTGACGAGGCCGAAGCAGCCGACGAAGGTGTGCAGTATCTCGGCGGCGACGTATTTGAGGTTGAAGA
>DVJK01000025.1 GCA_018716795.1 Candidatus Scatomorpha merdipullorum
CTACGCCGTCAACCTTTTCAACACCTCATACATGAGCAATTACGTCAGCCCGGACTATGACAAGCTCGCCGCCGACATGGCCGCGGCCCGCGCACTGGGCACGGACATAATCGCCGTGAGCATCCACTGGGGCGCGGAGTATCAGACGGAGCCGAGCGCCAATCAGGAGCGGGTGGCGGATTTCCTCTTCGAGCAGGGCGCGGATTTGGTCATAGGCGGCCACCCGCACGTGCCGCAGCCCATGGAGCTGCGCGAGATTGATAACGGCGACGGAACCAAGCGCACGGGCTTCCTCTGCTACTGCCTCGGCAACCTGCTTTCGACGATGAAGTCCGACTACACATACCTGACTGCGCTGGCGCGGATTGAGCTCACAAAAGATCCCGCGACGGGGGATACGGCCATAACCGGCTGCTCCTACGTGCCCGTGATGATGGTTAATCTCGCAAATTACGGCACCGCCTCGGCCGCGGGCTGGCAGCGGCAGCTCTGGGACATCCCGGCCGCCATTGCCGATTATGAGAGCGGCGATGATCGCGGCGGGATTATCACGCCCAAGCTCTACGACGACCTGTGTCAGGCTCTGGCCGACTGCGAGAGCATCTTCGGTCCGCTGACTCTGAGCCCGGAGGGCTGAGCGCGGCAATTATCGAGAGCAGAGAAACATGTCATAGGAGATAATATGAGACGCTTTACTGCAATTTCGCTTATAATGTGCGCGCTGCTGACACTCGCCGCCTGCGGGGAGGGGCCGGGCGGGAGCCTGCCCGCGCCCGTGGCGCCGGAGCTGAGCCCTTCGCCCTCGCCCGAGGCGACGCCTGAACCCACGCCGGAGCCGACGCCTGAGCCCAGCGTGGTAACGCTCACGCTCGCGGGCGACATAGTCATGCACACGCCGCTCAACTCCGAGGTGCTGCAGGCCGACGGGAGCTATGACTACGCGCTGCTCTTCGAGGACGTGGCGCACTATGTCTCCGGCGCGGACTACGCCCTCTGCTGCATAGAGACCGTCTTCACGGGCGAGCCGCCCTGGACGGGCTATCCGCTCTTCTCCTCGCCGGACGATTTGGCCTGCTCGCTCAAGGAGGTAGGCTTTGACCTCATCAACACCGCGAGCAACCACGCCGTCGACGGCTTCAAGCCGGGCATAGACCGCACGCTCGACGTCCTCGACGACGCGGGCCTCGACCACGTCGGCACCTACCGCACCGAGGCCGAGCGGGAGCGGAACAACGGCATCCTCGTCAGGGAGATAAACGGCGTCTCGATTGCCTTTTTGAACTACACCTACGGCACCAACGGCATACCCATAGACGGATACGAGTACGCCGTCAACGTCTTCAACCACGACTATATGACCACGCTTGTGGACGTGAACTACGACATGCTCGACGCGGATATGGCCGCCGCAAGGGCGCTGGAGACGGACATCATCGCCGTTTCCGTCCACTGGGGCGCGGAATACCTGACCTCCGCGAACGTATACCAGCAGCGGCTGGCCGATTACTTCTTCGAGCAGGGCGCGGACCTCGTCATAGGCGGGCACCCGCACGTGCCCGAGCCCATAGAGCTCCGGGAGATAGACAACGGCGACGGCACGACGCGCACGGGCTTCCTCTGCTATTGCCTGGGAAACCTGCTCTCCTGCCAGAACAAGCCGAACACGGACCTCACCTGCATGGTGCAGCTCGAGCTCACGAAGGACCCCGAGACGGGCGAGACCGAGATAACGGGCTTCGAATATGTGCCCATGATAATGCTCTATCTGCCCGATTACGGCATCTATTCCGCGCCCGAGGGCTGGCAGCGCCGCCTCTGGGATATCCGCGCCGCCATCGCCGACTATGAGGCCGGCGACGACCGCGGCGTCATAACGCCCTATCTCTATAACTGCCTCGTCCAGGCGCTCGACGACTGCGAGCGCATCTTCGGGAATCCCGCCCTGCCGGGCGAGGCGAATGAAAGCGAGAGTGTTTTATGAAGCTCATGATACTTGACGGCAACAGCATAGCGAACCGCGCCTACTACGGCGTGCGCATGCTAAACGCCCCGGACGGCACGCCCACGAACGCGGTGTTCGGCTTCCTTGCGATTTTGCAGCGCCTGCTCGACGCCGGCGCGCCGGACGCGCTCTGCGTGGCCTTCGACCTCGCCGCGCCGACATTCCGGCACATGCGCTATGAGGGCTACAAGGCGCAGCGCAAGCCCATGCCGGACGAGCTCGCCGCGCAGATGCCGGTCTTGAAAAGCCTGCTCGCCGCGATGGGCGTGAAGCAGCTCTCCGCCGAGGGCTGGGAGGCAGACGACATCCTCGGCACCGTCGCGCGAATATGCGAGGAGGGCGGCTGGGACTGCGATATCGTCACCGGCGACCGCGACAGCTTCCAGCTCATAAGCGCAAAAACGGAGATAATCCACATCAAGACCGCCCGCGGCCGGACGGAGACCATTGCGTATACGCCCGAGCGCTTCCGCGAGGAGTATGGCTTCGCCCCGCCGCTCATGGTCGACCTCAAGGCCCTGATGGGCGACGCCTCGGACAACATACCCGGCGTGCCCGGCATTGGCGAGAAGACCGCCCTCGACCTCGTGCGCCGCTTCGGCAGGGTGGAGGACATATACGCGAGGCTCGCCGAGCTCGACATCAAGGACTCCGTGCGCAAAAAGCTCGCCGCCGGCGAGGAGAGCGCGCGCATGAGCTATGAGCTCGCGACGATAAGCAGGGAGGCTCCCGTGGACTTCTCGCCAGACGCCGCGCTCTGGCAGCTTCCGCATACGCCGGAGCTCTACGACGAGCTGAACCGCCTGGGCTTCAAGCGCTTTATAGACAAGTGGGGCCTTGAGCCGGACGCGGAGGGCGAGGCCGCCTCGGAAGCCGCCGCGGCCCTGCCGGAGCTTGAGCTGAGCGCGGACGAGATGCTCGAGCGCATTAACAGGGCGGAGTACATTGCCGTTTTGCCCCTCGGCGGCCTGAACAGCCTCGCGATATGCGACGGCGAAGCCGTCTTCACCGCCGCGCAGCTCACGGCAGGGGAGGACTGGGACAGGCTCGTCGACGCAATTTTCTCTGACGGGGTCAAAAAGGTCACCCACGGCCTCAAGGACTTCATGCGCATGGCCCTCGAGGAGAACGTTGAGCCGGCCGGCTTCGTCTTCGACACGGAGCTCGCCGCCTACGTCCTCGATCCGACGGAGAGCGCCTATCCCCTTGACCGCCTCTCGCAGCGCTTCCTCGGCGCGGAGAGGCCGGAGGCCGAGGCCGTCCGCGCGCTCTATCCCGCGCTGGAAGGGGCCCTTGAGGAGGCCGGGGCGCTGGCGCTCTACCGCGATATCGAGCTGCCGCTCTGCCGCGTGCTCGCGGATATGGAGCTGGCGGGCTTCCTCGTCGACCGCAGGGCGCTTGCGGAATACGGCGAGAGCATGGTCGCGGGCATAAACCTGCTTCAGGAGCGCATCTGGGCCGCGGCCGGGCACGAGTTCAACATAAACTCGCCCAAGCAGCTCGGCGAGGTGCTCTTCGACGAGCTCATGCTTCCCGCCGGGAAGAAGACCAAGACGGGCTGGAGCACGAACGCCGACGTGCTTGAAAAGCTCCGCGGCAAGCACCCGATAATCG
>DVJK01000257.1 GCA_018716795.1 Candidatus Scatomorpha merdipullorum
TTGACGCTGTCGCCGCCGCCGTAGGTCGTCTCGCTCGTGCCGTCGGTGAGGCCCTTGGCGTAGGCGTAGCCGACGTAGGGCGCGGCCCACTCGGCGAGGTCGGTGAAGGGCGTGCTCCAGCTGCCGGAGAGGGCCTCGTCCTCGGCCCCGAGCAGGCGCACCAGCATGGTGATGGCCTCGAAGCGCGTGGGCGTGCGCTCAAGCTCGAAGACCGGCGTGCCGTCGGCGTTCTCCGCCGTGCCCTGGAAGAGCCCGAGCTCGTAGAGGAAGTCCGCCGCCTCCTGCGCCGTGGAGACGGTGGGGATGGCTATGTCCTCTCCAAAGTGTATCGTGGCGTCAAGCAGGTCGCCGTTGCGGTCGGGGTCGATGTCAAGCCTTATCCAGTCGAGCGCGCTGCCCTCGTAATAGACGTCGGTAATGTTGGGGCAGTTGTTGAAAACACTATAAGGTATGTGCTCTACATTTTTGCCTATGTACACGGTTTTAAGGCCGGTGCAATTCAAAAAGGCGTGGATACCAATTGTAGTTGGTCCGTATAAATACGCGGTTTCAAGGTTGGTGCAGTTTTGGAAGGCCCAGGCACCAACAAAGCTAACCGTTTCGGGTATGGTAACGCTGGTTATGGAGTCATTGTCCATGAAATACTTAGAAGGCACTTCGTCCACATCGTCAGGTACGACGATATCCCCTCCGGGGCCGTCGTAGGTGCCGACGAGCTCGCCGTCTTCAACGACATAATTGTAGTTGTCGGCCAGCGCGCCGGTGCCCAGGGAGAGGGCGAGTATAAGCGCGAGGGCCGCCGAAAGCAATTTCCTCATTTTCGTTCCTCCGTTTTCTTTTTATTTTGGATAGGTACAGTTTACATTTTTGAAAGGCCAAAAACAATTAACTGGCTGCATAGGGTTTCAAAAAATTTTTCGCGCCGGGCAAACTCTTGCGCTTGTTCACAAATAATTCGCATTTAAATTTATATAAATTTCTTGACAAAGTTGGCCCCGCCTGCTATACTGTATCCTGCCGCGGAGGGCTTGGGCCCGCGCGGCGCATTTTGAAAACAAGGCGGTGCCGAAATGAAAAAAACGCTGTACAGCCTCATGCTCAGCGACGACGTCGTCCGCGCTGTCGACGCGCTGGCGCACCAGCTGGGCACGAACCGCTCTAACCTCATAAACCAGATTCTCGCCGACTACGTCTCCGTGACGACGCCGGAGCGGCGGATAAGCGACATCTTCCGCGCCGTGGAGCAGATGCTGGCGCCCAGCCGCGAGCTGGTGCCCTTCTTCTCACCCAACGCGCTGACCATGTCGCTCAAGTCCAGCCTCGAATACAAATACCGGCCCACGGTCAAGTATGAGGTGCAGCTCTTCCGCTCCACGGACGGGCCGCTTGGCGAGCTCTCCGTCGTCTTCCGGACGCAGAGCGCCCCGCTCATAGAGGCGATGACGCAGTTCTTCCGCCTCTGGAAGCACACGGAGGACCGCCTGCTCGCCCCGCTGATGACCGAGAGCATAGACTACGCGCTTTACGACGGCAAATTCGTGCGCTCGATTGCCGTGCCGCGCGGCCGCGACGTGAGCGCCGACGACGTGGCCGGCGCGCTCTCGGACTACATCAAGCTCTTCGACCGGCTCATGAAGGGCTGGCTCGCCGGGCGCTACGACGTCAACGACGTGCAGAGCGAATATTACAGAGACCTCGCCGGAAGGCAGCTCTATATTTAAAGCAAGGTGTCATATATGAACGCTGAAAAATACACGAAAAAGACAATTGAAACGATAAACACCGCCCAGGCCATGGCGCAGGAGAACGGCAACCAGTACCTCACCGCCGAGCACCTGCTCTACGCACTCGTCGACCAGGACGGCGGGCTCATAGGCTCGCTGCTCATGCGCATGGGCGTCGACTGCGACGCCGTCCTCGCCGAGCTGGACACCGAGATTCGCAGGCTCCCGCGCGTCTCCGGCGGCGGCGGAGAGGTCTACGCCAGCCCGGAGCTCAACAAGATACTCCGCTTCGCAGAGAAGGCGGCGGAGAAGCTGGGCGACGAGTATGTCTCCGTCGAGCACCTGATGCTGGGCGAGTTCTCCGAGGGCAGCGCCGCCGTCCGGAGGATACTCTCCGAGCACGGCGTCACCCGCGACGGCTTCAACCGCGAGCTCGCCAAGGTGAAGTCCGGCCCCGTCAGCAGCGACAACCCCGAGGACAGCTACGACGCCCTCGCCAAGTACGGCACCGACCTCGTGGCCCGCGCCCGGAATAACGAGCTCGACCCCGTCATAGGCCGCGACGCCGAGATACGGAACGTCGTGCGCATCCTCTCGCGCAAGACGAAGAACAACCCCGTGCTCATTGGCGAGCCGGGCGTCGGCAAGACCGCGATAGCCGAGGGCCTCGCGCAGCGCATAGTACGCGGCGACGTCCCCGACGGGCTGCGCGACAAGACGATATTCTCCCTCGACATGGGCGCGCTCATCGCCGGCGCGAAGTACCGCGGCGAGTTTGAGGAGCGTCTCAAGGCCGTGCTCGAGGAGATAAAGAAGAGCGAGGGCGGGATAATCCTCTTCATCGACGAGCTGCACACGATTGTCGGCGCGGGCAAGACCGAGGGCAGCATGGACGCGGGCAACCTGCTCAAGCCCATGCTCGCGCGAGGCGAGCTCCACTGCATCGGCGCGACGACGCTTGACGAATACCGCAAGTACATCGAAAAGGACGCCGCGCTGGAGCGCCGCTTCCAGCCCGTCATGGTGGACGAGCCGACGGTTGAGGACACGATAAGCATTCTGCGCGGCCTCAAGGAGCGCTATGAGATTTTCCACGGCGTGCGGATACACGACAACGCCCTCGTCGCCGCCGCGACGCTCTCCGACCGCTACATCACCGACCGCTTCCTGCCCGACAAGGCCATAGACCTCGTCGACGAGGCCTGCGCCATGATACGCACGGAGATAGACTCCATGCCCAGCGAGCTCGACGACATCCGCCGCAGGATAATGCAGCTCGAGATAGAGGAGATGGCCCTCAAGAAGGAGGACGACCGGCTTTCGCGCGACCGCCTCGCCAGGCTCACCGAGGAGCTGGCCGAGAGCAAGGACAAGTTCAACGCCATGAAGGCGCGCTGGGAGGCCGAGCGCGACAGCGTCGACGCCGTCAAGCGCATAAAGGGCGAGATAGAGCAGCTGAACGCCGATATAGAACAGGCGCAGATGAACCTCGAGTATGAGAAGGCCGCGAAGCTCAAGTATTCCGATCTGCCCGCGCTTGAAAAGCAGCTCGCCGAGGCCGAGGAGGCCGCCGAGAAGCGCGGCGCGGAGGACTCGCTGGTCCACGACACCGTCACCGAGGAGGAGATAGCGAACATCGTCGCCAAGTGGACGGGCATCCCCGTCAGCAAGCTCATGGAGGGCGAGCGCGAGAAGCTGCTGCACCTGGAGGACGTCATCCACAAGCGCGTCGTCGGCCAGGACGAGGCCGTGCGGCTGGTCACCGAGGCCATACAGCGCTCGCGCGCCGGCATCTCCGACCCGAACCGGCCGATAGGCAGCTTCCTGTTCCTCGGCCCCACCGGCGTCGGC
>DVJK01000258.1 GCA_018716795.1 Candidatus Scatomorpha merdipullorum
AGGCGGCAGCACATGCTGCGCACGTCGCTCGGCTCCATGTCGGAGTTGATGTAGTTGGAGAAGTAGGGCGTGCCGTACTTGGCGGTCATCTCAAAGAGGAGCTTGTTGTTCTCCGTGGGCGACCAGTCGAAGTCCTTGGTTATCGAGTATGTGGGTATGGGGTACTGGAAGCCGCGGCCGTTGGCGTCGCCCTCTATCATGATGTCGATGAAGGCCTTGTTGACCATGTCCATCTCGGCCTTGCAGTCGCCGTAGGTGAAGTCCTGCTCCTTCCCGCCGACAATCGCGGGCTGGTCCCTGAGGTCGTTGGGCACGGTCCAGTCGAGGGTGATGTTGGAGAAGGGCGCCTGCGTGCCCCAGCGCGAGGGAGTGTTCACGCCGTATACGAAGGACTGGATGCACTGCTTGACCTCTTTGTAGTTGAGATGGTCGACCTTGACGAAGGGCGCGAGGTAGGTGTCGAAGCTGGAGAAGGCCTGCGCGCCGGCCCACTCGTTCTGCATTATCCCGAGGAAGTTGACCATCTGGTTGCAGAGCGTGGAGAGGTGGCTCGCGGGAGAGGAGGTTATCTTGCCCGGGATGCCGCCGAGGCCCTCCTGGATGAGCTGCTTGAGGCTCCAGCCCGCGCAGTAGCCGGTGAGCATGGAAAGGTCGTGCAGGTGGAGGTCGCAGTTCTTGTGCGCGTTGGCTATCTCGTCGTCGTATATCTCGCTCAGCCAGTAGTTCGCGGTTATCGCGCCGGAGTTCGAGAGGATGAGGCCGCCGACGGAGTAGTTCACCGTGGAGTTCTCCTTGACGCGCCAGTCGCTCGCGCTCAGATAGCTGTCCACGACGTTCTTGTAGTCGAGATAGGTGTTCTTCATGTTGCGCAGCTTCTCGCGCTGGCGGCGGTAGAGGATATACGCCTTCGCGACGTGCTCGTACCCGCCGCGGGAGAGGACGGCCTCGACGCTGTCCTGGATGTCCTCGACGGTGACGGCCTCGTCGGCTATCTTGTCCTGGAAGTCCGCCGTGACCTTGAGGGCGAGGAAGTCGATAACGCTCTCGTTATACTCCGTGCTCGTGGCCTCGAAGGCCTTCTTTATGGCGTCGCTTATCTTCTTGATGTTGAAATCGACAAGCTCGCCGTCCCTCTTTTTAACCCTGTACATGTGATTGTCCTCCTATGTAAAACGATATGTTTTTTCTCTCTTTCATATCCCGCGCAGCCTGACGCTCGGCACCTTGGGCCGGACGATGTCCGCGAAGCGGGCCATTTCCCCGGCCGTGAAGCCGCCGAGGCCCTCGCCGGCGATGAGGTCGCCGGAATCCTTGAACTCCTGGATGTAATACTCCTTCGCGCCGGCTATCCAGTCCGCGATGCCCTCGAAGTCGGCGTCCGTGTGCAGGCCCTTTACCGCCGTGGTGCGGAACTCATAGTCCGCGCCGCAGCCCATGAGGTATTCCGCGCTCTCGCGCACGGGCGCGATGTCGAAGCCCGGGAGGCCGACAAGCCCTGCGTAATTCTCCGGCGCGGCCTTTATGTCCATCGCCACGCGGTCGACGAGCCCGGCCCCGACAATCTCGCGCAGCCTGAACGGGAAGGTGCCGTTCGTGTCGAGCTTCACGGCGTAGCCCAGGGCCTTTATCTCCCCGAGCAGCCCCGCGAGGCCGGGGTGCAGCAGCGGCTCGCCGCCCGTGACGGCCACGCCGTCCAGGACGCCCGCGCGCTTTTTGAGGAAGGCGAGGACCTCGTCCGCCTCCATCGAGTCGCGCGGCCTGCCCGGCAGGGCGAGGGAGGCGTTGTGGCAGAAGGGGCAGCGCAGATCGCAGCCCGCAGTGAACACCGTGCAGGCCACCCGGCCCGGGTAGTCGAGCAGCGTCAGCTTTTGAATTCCGGCAATAAACAAGCGTATATCCTCCGGTTTCAGACATAAATCAGCGCCCACCGAGGGCCGCGGGTTGACGGCCTCGTGAGCGGCTGTATCACAATATATAGTGTTTGTGCCCCGTTGTCAATAGGCAAAGGACACAAAATACAGATTGGAACCGTTTGTTACGCTTTTGTAAGTCCTTCGTTTCCGCGGCGTTACTCTCTCGGCCCGGCGAGGATATTATAACACGCTTTGCTCAAAATGTGCTTGCAATTTTTCCGCTTATGGGCGACAATAAATAGTGCAGGATGCCGGTGCCTCCGGGCGTTTGGCACTATATGTAGATTGAGGTGATAGCTTGAAAGGACTCGAGCTTTGCAGGCTCTATTATGAGGAGGTCGGCGCCCCGGCGCTGAAGGCGGCCTTCCCGGAGCTGATGGGGCGCGCGGCTGCCGGGCTTGCGGGCCAGGGCTCGGACTGCCTGGGCTTCGACGACGAATACTCCCGCGACCACGACTTCGGCCCGGGCTTCCTGGTCTGGCTGACGGACGCGGACTTTGAGGAATACGGCGCGGCGCTGCAGGCGGCCTACGAGGCCCTGCCGCGCGAATACCGCGGCTTTACACGCAGGCCCACGCACACGGGCGCCCAGCGCGTGGGCGTCATGCGCACGAGCGATTTTTATAACTACTACATCGGCTGCGCCGTGCCCGACACGCTCATGAAGTGGGTGCGCATCCAGGAGCATTTCCTGGCGACCTGCACCTCGGGCGAGGTCTTTGAGGACGGCCTGGGCGAGTTCACGGCGATACGCAGCGCGCTTCTGCCCTGCTATCCCGAGGACGTGCGCCTCAAGAAGCTCGCCGCCCGCGCGGCGACGATGGCGCAGTCGGGGCAGTACAACTTCCCGCGCATGCTCCGCCGCGGAGACGTGTTCGCGGCCCGGCTGGCGCTGGGCGAGTTCCTGAACGCCGCGCTCTCCATGCTCTATCTGCTCAACTTCCGCTACGAGCCCTTTTACAAGTGGCAGTTCGCGGGAGCAGAGGGCCTGGTCGCGATGTCGGAGGCTCTGCCGTATTTGAAGGACATCGC
>DVJK01000259.1 GCA_018716795.1 Candidatus Scatomorpha merdipullorum
GCGGCCGTCGGCGGGGTCGCCGCCGCGGCTTTCCGGGTCGTACTCGCACAGCACCTCGACGACCTCGCCGTTCTCGTCCTTAACGAAGCCGGCGCAGCGCACGAGGTAGGCGCCCTTCAGGCGGCACTCGAGGCCGCAGCTCTCGCCTTCCTCGCCGGGGCAGAGGCGCTTATACTTGGGCGCGCGGTGCTCCATAAAGTCCTCGCGCTCTATATAGAGGTTGCGCGAGAAGCTGACGAGGCGCTTGCCGGACTCGGGCTCGTTGGGGTTGTTTTCGATCTCTATGAGCTCGCTCTTGCCCTCGGGGTAGTTGACGATGGTGAGCTTGAGCGGACGCAGGACGGCCATGGCGCGCTGGGCGTGCTGATTGAGGTCGTCGCGCAGGCAGCTCTCCAAAAGCGCGTACTCGACGGTATTCGGCACCTTGGCGACGCCTATCCGCTCGCAGAAGCTGCGTATGGCGTGCGCGGTGTAGCCCCGGCGGCGCAGGCCGCAGAGCGTGGGCATGCGCGGGTCATCCCAGCCGGAGACGTAGCCCTCCTCGACCAGCTTCCTGAGCTTGCGCTTGCTCATGACCGTGTAGTTTATGCCCAGGCGCGCGAACTCAATCTGGCGCGGCCTGTTGGGCACGGAGACGTTGTTGACCACCCAGTCGTACAGAGGCCTGTGCGCCTCGAACTCCAGCGAGCAGAGCGAGTGGGTTATGCCCTCAAGCGCGTCCTGAATGGGGTGCGCGAAGTCGTACATGGGATAGATGCACCACTTGCTGCCCTGGCGGTGGTGCTCAAAGTGGCGTATGCGGTATATGACCGGGTCGCGCATGTTGAAGTTGCCGCTCGCGAGGTCAATCTTCGCGCGCAGGGTGTACTTATTGTCCGGGAACTCGCCCGCCCTCATGCGGCGGAAGAGGTCGAGGTTTTCCTCGACCGGCCGGTCGCGCCAGGGGCTGCGGGCCGGGGTGCTTACGTCGCCGCGGTACTCGCGGAACTGCTCCGGCGTCAGCTCGCAGACGTAGGCGAGGCCCTTTTTGATGAGCTCCTCGGCATACTCATAGGTCTGCTCGAAGTAGTCCGAGCCGTAGAAGAACCTGTCTCCCCAGTCGAAGCCCAGCCAGTGTATGTCCTCCTTTATCGCGTCGACATACTCGGCGTCCTCCTTCGCGGGGTTCGTGTCGTCCATGCGGAGGTTGCAGATGCCGCCGAAGCGCTCCGCCGTGCCGAAGTCTATGATGAGCGCCTTGCAGTGGCCTATATGGAGATAGCCGTTCGGCTCGGGCGGGAAGCGCGTGTGTACCTGCCGGCCCTCAAAGCGCCCGCCGGGCGCGGTGTCCTCGGCTATAAACTGTTCTATAAAATTGCGGGAAGTCTCTTCCATAGCGTTCACCCTTATTTCTGATAGAAGTTCAACATATTATATCTTAAAACCCCAAGCTTTACAAGCCCGCAAAAATTTTTGCCTCCCCTCTTGACAAGGCCGGAGTTATGGCTTAATATGTACCTATCAGGAACATTTGTTTCTTATGAAAACATTTGTTCCGGTTCAGTGAAGGGAGGGCCCGGCTTGAAGAAGAATCAGACCGCGTTTCTGAAGCTCTGCCTGGCGGACGCCCTGGTCTCGCTGATGAAGGAGCGGCCGTATGCCGAAATAGACGTGAGCGAGGTGTGCGGGCGCTCCGGCGTGGGCCGCACCACGTTTTACCGCCTCTGCGGCGGCAAGGGCTGCATGGACGCGCTGCTGCTCTTCAAGCTGGAGTATGAGTGGGAGCGCTATGCCCTCTCGCACGGCGAGGAGCTCTGCTCCGACTTCGGCTGCAGCCTCCTGCGCTGCGTATACGACAGCCGGGAGCTGGTGCGGCTGATGTATGAAAACGGCCTGGAGGACGCGCTGCGCCGCGCCTTTGAACGGCTCACCGCCGGGGCGGAGCCGCCCGACCGCGAGAGCGGTTACCTCGCGAGCTTCTTCGCCTACGGCTTCTTCGGCGTCATCTGCCGCTGGATACAAAACGGCTTTGACGAGACGCCGGAGCAGGTCTGCGCCTGCCTGAGCTCGGCGCTGGGCGGCGTGTGTCAAAAGCTGCGAGCGGCGCATGTTCCGGCGCGAAACGGTATACAATCTGAACGGGAGGCCTGAAATGGACGAAATATTTGACCTCATTGTCATAGGCTCCGGCCCCGCCGGCGTCTCCGCGGCGCTGACGGCGCGGCACCGCGGCAAGTCCGCGCTCATGGTCACGACCGCGCCGGAGGACTCCATGCTCTGGAGGGCGGAGCATATAGACAACTATCCCGGCTTCCCCGCCGCGACGGGCCCCGAGCTTGTGACGGCCCTCGTCCGGCACGCCGAGGCCTCGGGCGTGAAGCTCATGCGCGGGCGCGCGCTGGCCGTGGCCGACCTGGGCGGCGTCTTCGGCGTGAGCGTGGGCGCGGATTTCGTGCAGGGCCGCGCGGTCGTCCTCGCCTGCGGGCTCACCAGGGCGAAGCCCTTCCCCGGCGAGGCGGAATATCTCGGCCGCGGCGTCAGCTACTGCGCCACCTGCGACGGGATGCTCTACCGCGGCAGGCGCGTGGCCGTCGTCGGCCTCTCCGCCGAGGCGCCGGAGGAGGCGGGGTATCTCCGCTCGATAGGCTGCGAGGTGGAGTATTTCGACGCCGGCCGCGCCAAAAGGTACGAGATAACCGGCGCGGAGCGCGTGACGGCCCTGAGGGCCGACGGCGGGGAATTCCCCGTCGAGGGCGTTTTCATATTCCGGAGCGGCCTCGCGCCGGACAGCCTGCTGCCCGGGCTCGAGGTCGAGGGCGGGCATATAGTCACGCGCGCCGGCATGGCGACGAATATCCCCGGCGTCTTCGCGGCGGGCGACGTCGCGGGCGCGCCGTATCAGGCGGCCAAGGCCGCGGGCGAGGGCTGCGTCGCCGGCCTCGCGGCCTGCAAATATATCGAGAGCAAAACCAAGGAGGAAAAATAAAATGGCAGTAACTCATCTCAGCAAGGACAATTTTGATTCCGCCGTCGCGTCCGGCAAGGTCGTCGTGGACTTCTGGGCTTCCTGGTGCGGCCCCTGCCGCATGCAGGCGCCGATACTCGACCAGTTCGCCGAGGCGCACGAGGACGTCTCCGTCTGCAAGGTCGACGTCGACGCCGAGCCCGAGCTCGCCGCCCGCTTCGGCGTCATGAGCATCCCGACGCTGATATATTTCCAGAACGGCAAGGTCGTCAACAAGACCGTCGGCGTCCAGAGCCTCGCGCAGATAGCCTCCGCGATGGGCGTGTGAGCGCGCCTGCCCCGCCGCCCATGCCCGGGCGGCGGGATAAGCTCAAAATTTTCTTGACAAGCGCGCGCAAGAGTGCTATTATAATCGAGCATTCCAAATGCGCGAGTGGTGGAATTGGCAGACTCGCTAGATTCAGGTTCTAGTGTGCACTACGCACGTGCGGGTTCAAGTCCCGCCTCGCGCACCA
>DVJK01000026.1 GCA_018716795.1 Candidatus Scatomorpha merdipullorum
GGAACGGCTCGGCCTCCTTACATAAGGAGGTGACAACATGACGGTGCTGGAAGTCATTGGACTTTTGAATCTGTTAGCCGTTGTTATCTTTGGAGTCATCGCCATAACAAAGAAATGACCGCCCCCACGCAATAGGAAACGGCCAAATCTCCAAGCTATAAACTTGACAGAGGTTGAGCCGTTACCCGTTGCAGCGGGTAAGCGCCCCTCTTGCTTTTATATTATAGCACCCGCCGCGGGGATAGTCAAGCGCGGCGGGCACATCGGATATTGGAGGAAGAAAACATGTCAAACGAACTCTGGAGCATTCTCGCCGACCTCAAGAGCCCCAAGTACCGCTGGGTCGAGCTCACGCACGAGCTCAGCCCCGACACCCCGCACTGGTACGGCTTCAAGCCGCTGGAGGGCACGCTGCTCTTCGACTACATGCCCGGCACGCCCGAGGACATGGCCGCGCCCATGCGCTGCATACAGTACTCGGTGGCCAGCCAGTACGGCACGCACGTCGATGCCCCGCGCCACTTCCACGAGCGCGGCCGCACCATGGCCCAGATAAACCTGAACGAGCTCATCATGCCGCTCGTCGTCATAGATAAGAGCGCCGAGTGCGCCGAAAATCCCGACTTTATGCTCAAGGTCGAGGACATCCTCGCCTGGGAGGAGGAGTACGGCCGGATTCCCGAGGGCGCCTTCGTCGCCTTCCGCAGCGACTGGTACACGAAGTCCAACCTCGATAACCCCGACGAGAACGGCCAGCCGCACTACCCCGGCTGGGATGTCGAGGCCATAAGGTGGCTTGTCGAAAACCGTTCCATCGGCGCCATCGGCCACGAGCCCGCGGACACCGACCCCGCCTTCGTCACCACGAACCCCGACGCCTATCCCTATCCCGGCGAGCAGTACATCCTCGAGGTGGACCGCTTCCAGATAGAGGTCATGCGCAACCTCGACCAGTGCCCGCCCACCGGCGCGATTATCATCTGCTCCTTCCCCAAGCTGCGCGACGGCGTCGGCTTCCCCGCCCGCTGCTGGGCAATCTGCCCGTGAAAAAAGGGCTGAAACGCCCGCGGGCACTTAAGTGCAAAAAGGACCGGTCCTCGGACCGGTCCTTTTTGTACGCTTCGACGCGCGCGTAGAGGCTTATCTTCCACGCCCGCCCGGCGTGGGGTTGACGGATTACGTGGTTGCATCGCACCCACGTCGCACCAACCCCTCAGTCACGCCGCTTCGCGCCGCGACAGCTCACCTTTCAGGGGAGCCGAGGGCGTGGGCAGAGGTTTGCGGCGTTTGCGCATCTGTTTGCCGCGATGCTGATACCTTGGTTTTCATCCCGCCCGTAGGGGGCGGCGTCCCCGACGCCACGCGGCAGCGGGATTGCCGGGGTGGGTTGGGTGCGGACGTTCGGCTTGACCGATTTTGACCACATTTGATACGGCGCGTCCGTCTCCGTCCACCTCCCAGCGTATCCAATCCCGCGGGCACAGCCCGCGCACCTTTTCACCGGCGTTGTCCGTAGACCGAGGGCGGGAGGGCGTGGAAGCCCTCCCCTACGGCGAGTGGGAAGGCGTCAGCGCGAAACCGACGTCGTACGTCGACCGGCGGAGCGGTGTCAGGCCATCTTTTTTATGCTCTCCTTCACTAGCCTGGTGAAGAGCGGGGCGGCCTTGTCGGCGGCCTCCTGGACCTCCTTGTGGCTCAGGGGCGTGGGCGAGAGGCCGGCGGCCTTGTTGGAGACGCAGCTCACGCCGCAGACGCGCAGGCCGCAGTGGTTGGCGGCTATGGCCTCGACGGCGGTGGACATGCCCACGGCGTCCGCACCGAGGGCGGCGAGGGCGCGTATCTCGGCGGGGCTCTCATAGCTCGGGCCGGTCAGCTGGCAATAGACGCCCTCGCGCAGGGGTATGCCGTTCTCCCTCGCGACGGAGCGGATGATATCGCAGAGCTCCGGGTCATATATGTGCGACATATCCGGAAAGCGCACGCCGAGCTCGTCTATGTTCGGTCCAATCAGCGGGTTCGGCGCGAAGACGGCGATGTGGTCGGTTATGAGCATGAGGTCGCCCGCGTTGAACTCGCGGTTGACGCCGCCGGAGGCGTTTGTGAGGAAGAGCACATTCGCGCCCAGCAGCTTCATGAGCCGCGCGGGCAGCACGACGTCGCTGATGTCATAGCCCTCGTAGAAGTGGACGCGGCCCTGCATGCAGGCCACGTTCACGCCGTCAAGCCTGCCGAAGATGAACTTGCCCGCGTGCCCGGCGACGGTCGAGACGGGAAAGCCCGGGATTTCGGCGTAGCCGATCTCGCAGACTACCTCAAGCTCGGCGGCGAAGCCGCCGAGGCCGCTGCCCAGCACCAGCGCGGCCTCCGGCACGAAGTCCGTGCGCGTGCGCACATAGTCGCGGCATTTGAGCAGCTTTTCATAGCGTTTATCCATTGTTCAGCCCTCCATTACGTGCAGATTTCTGACTGTTTCGTCCTCTATATGCGCCATTATCGAATAGGCGTGCGGCTCCATATAATCGCCCTCCGCCTCCGTGAGGCCCTGAAGCCTCAGCTCGCCTATCGCCACGGCGCAGGCGGCCTCTATGTCGCCGGAGATGCGTCCGGCGTCGCGCATCGTGCTCGACGCGGCGATGTCCTTGAGATAGGGCAGCGCCTCGGCCATGGCCACCAGGCCCTCCGCGCCGGCGA
>DVJK01000260.1 GCA_018716795.1 Candidatus Scatomorpha merdipullorum
GTCGACCGGAGCGCCACCTACGCCGCGCGCTACGTGGCGAAGAACATCGTCGCCGCCGGGCTCGCGCACCGCTGCCAGGTGCAGATAGCCTACGCGATTGGCGTCGCGAACCCCGTCAGCGTCAATGTCACCACCTTCGGCACCGGCTCCGTCCCCGACAGCGCGCTGGAGAAGGCCGTGAGCGAGGTCTTCGACCTCCGCCCCACCGCGATTATCCGCGACCTCGAACTCAAAAAGCCGCAGTACAGAGCCCTCGCCGCCTACGGCCACATCGGCCGCGAGGACCTCGGCGCCGCCTGGGAGCGCACCGACCGCGCCGCCGCCCTGCGCGAGGCCGTGAAGTAAAAGCAAAAACGCCCGGAGGCTTCCGCTTCCGGGCGTTTATTCCGTCTTTTTCAGGGCTCGCTGGTCTCGCAGGCGGCGAGGATGACGCTTCCGTCGCGCAGAAGCGAGATTATGGCCGGGAGGTTGGAGTAGGTCAGCCGGCAGCACTCGAGGCGCAGGTACATTATCGGCGCGCGCTCGCCCCTGAGCAGCTCGCCGAGGGCGGCGGAGCTTATGCCGGCGCCGGAGCGCACCCCGTCCACGGTGTACCCGCAGAAGACGAGGCCGTTTTCGTCGCACCAGGCCGAGCAGGCGGCGTCATACTCCCGCGAGGAGGAGGCCGCGAGCACGCTGGTCATGTGCGCCGCGCTCCACAGCGCGTCGGAGAAGGCGGTGAAGTCGCCCGCCGGATCGGCGGAGCAGAGCGCGCCTACGTTGTGCCCGCTTCCGGCCAGGCGGCGCACCACGTCGGGCGAGGCCTCAATCTCCCGCGCGCTGAGGAAAAAGGCGGCCTTGACGCCGTAGGCGTCCAGGCTGTCCAGGGCCTCCATGCTCGGCAGGCCGCGGAAGGAGAGGAACACCACGCTCTCCGCGCTGCTCACATCCCCCTCGTTCCCTCCGGTCGGAAGCGAGGAGCCCGTGTACTCGGCGTAGCGGCTGGCCATGAGCGGCTGCGCCGCGCGGAGGAAGAGCGCGTCCGAGAGGGCCGCGCCGCCGTCGGTTATCCGGCACACGTCGCCGTACCCGCTGCCCCTTATGTAGGACCAGGAGAGGCCGAACTGGCGGCAGACGAAGTCCAGCGGCACATACACCGTGCTGCCGCGCATGACGGCGCTGGTGGAATAGTACCTGTCGCTGCTGTCCCAGGTCTCGCCGGTCGAGAGGTTGAAGAACATCTGCCTCGAGGCGCTGGTGAGCTCGGCCGTGGAGGCCGACTCGTGCCAGGAGCTGTATATCCGAAACTGCGCGAAGACGCCCGCGGGCACGTAATACTGCCCGCCCACGGAGACGGCCTGGCTGCTCAGCGGCAGCAAATCGTCGTTCACCGCGATGAAGCACACCGTGCCTCCCGAGGCCAGGGCCGCGCCCGGCAGGAGCGCGAGCGCAAATATGAGCAGCAGCGCGAGGGCGCGTTTTGCCGTTTTTTTCATGCCGGACCTCCCGTCCCTGCCGGCCTCGGGCCGGGCTGTGATATATTAAATTGTATCACATTTCCCGCGCCGGGGCAAGGCGGCAAAATTCCAAAGCTTTTTTTAAAAAAGCCCTTGACAATCGGCCCTATCTCTGGTATATTACAAAAGCCGCTTGCAGGAGCGGAGAACAAGGCCGAGTAGTTCAGTCGGTTAGAACGCTAGCCTGTCACGCTAGAGGTCGAGGGTTCAAGTCCCTTCTCGGTCGCCACACCCCACGGGTTAAAACCCGTGGGGCATTATATGCTGCTGTAGCTCAGTAGGTAGAGCGCATCCTTGGTAAGGATGAGGTCCCCGGTTCGAATCCGGGCAGCAGCTCCAGCCCGAAACATTCGTTTCGGGCTTTTTTTGAAGCGAATGACATCCGGGTGTTGCGCAGTCGGTAGCGCGCCAGCTTTGGGAGCTGGAGGCCGCGAGTTCGAATCTCGCCACTCGGACCACGTCGGAACAAACTGCGCTTCACTCCGCCGCCGGGCCCAGCCGTTAGGCTGGGCCCGGCGGCATCCGTTACGCTCCGTTTGTTCCTCCTTTGCAAAATTGAAGCCCTTGGACTTCAATTTTGCGCTTTTGCGGGTGTCGGAATTCAAATTCTGGCCCTTCGGGCGGCGAATTTGTGCTGTCAGCGGTAGGCGGGCGGAGGCGTGGGTGCTTTGGCTCGGCGATGTGGCGGCGTTTTGCAAACCCTCGCCCGGTGGGCGTTGGATTTGCGGCGTGGTGTGGGGTTGGGGCGGCGAGCGGTAAATTTGGGCTTGTGCTGAAGAGACGGAATTCAAATTCTGGCCTTTCGGGCGGCGAATTTGTGCTGTCAGCGGTAGGCGGGCGGAGGCGTGGGTGCTTTGGCTCGGCGATGTGGAGGGGGGTTGCAAATCCTCGCCCGGTGGGCGTTGGATTTGCGGCGTTTGAGGTTTGGGTGCGGTGTGCGGTGTATTATTGGTCACGCTTATTTATTGGAGGTATTTATGGCTATCACTATCAATCTTTATTACACGGGAAGCAGCGGGAGCGCGCGGGAGTTTGCGCGGGAGATGTGCCGCTCGGGGCTTGTCGGCAGCATTCGCGCGGAGGCGGGGAATCTGCGGTATGAATACTTTTTCCCCATGGAGGACGAGGAGACTGTGCTGCTTATCGACAGCTGGGAGAGCCAGGAGGCGCTGGACAGGCATCACGCCTCGCCGATGATGGCGCGGCTGGCGGAGCTTCGGGAGCGGTACGACCTGCACATGCGCGCGGAGCGATATGTCTCCGCGGAGGCGCCGGAGGCGGACGAGGGCTTCATACGGCGCTGAGGGCGGGGATTTTTCTTCATTGTCTTTTCTGTCGAAGTGTGGTACTATCTTCTTCGGAGCGTGAAAGAAATGAGAATGAGAAGAAAACCCAACCTCATACCCCGGCTCGAGCGCTGCGCCCATGTGCTGGAGAACTCCCCGGAGGAGCTGCGCGGCAGCTGGCTGGACGTCTATCCCGGCTTCGGTGAGCTGCATGTGGAGCTCGGCTGCGGCAAGGGCCGCTTCACCTGCGGCATGGCGGAGCTGAACCCGAAGGTGCTCCTGGCCGCGGTGGAGAAGGTGCCCGACGCCCTCGTCGTGGCGATGGAGCGCTGCTGCGAGCGCGGCCTTCTGAACCTGCGCTTCCTCGCGCAGGACGCGGCCAACCTGGAGGAGTATTTCGCCCCGGGCGAGGTGAGCCGCATCTATATAAATTTCCCCGACCCCTGGCCCAAGAAGAGGCAGTACAAGCGGCGCTTGACCGCGCCCGCCTTCCAGAAGCTGTGCTGGGATATTCTCCGGCCCGAGGGCGAGATATGGTTCAAAACGGACAATTCTGACCTCTTTGAGTGGAGTTTGGAGCAGTATTCCCTCTGCGGCTGGACGCTCCTCGACGTCTCGCGCGACTGGCGCGGCACGGTCATGACCGACTATGAGGCCAAGTTCCGCGAGCAGGGCGTCGGGATAAACCGCCTTGTCGCGGCGAAGGGCGAGGTGTTCAAATGCGGCTGATATCCTGGAACGTAAACGGCCTGCGCGCCGCGGTTAAAAAGGGCTTTGAGGAGAGCTTCGTCTCCCTTGACGCCGACATATTCTGCCTTCAGGAGACGAAGCTCCAGGCCGGGCAGATAGAGCTCGAGCTGCCCGGCTATCATCAATACTGGTGCTATGCCGACAAAAAGGGCTATTCCGGCACCGCCGTCTTCACGCGCGCGGAGCCGCTCTCCGTGCGCTATAACCTCGGGCAGGACGAGCACGACCACGAGGGCCGCGTCATAACCTGCGAATTTGAGGACTTCTTCCTCGTCTGCTGCTACACGCCGAACTCCCAGGACGGGCTCAGGCGCCTTGACTACCGCATGAGCTGGGAGGACGCCTTCCGCGCCTACCTCGTGGAGCTGGACAGGACCAAGCCCGTCATAATGTGCGGCGACCTCAACGTCGCGCACGAGGAAATAGACCTCAAGAACCCCTCGACGAACCACATGAACGCGGGCTTTACGGATCAGGAGCGCGGCAAGATGACCGAGCTGCTCGCCGCCGGCTTTACCGACACCTTCCGCTATCTCTACCCCGAGAGGCGCGACGCATACTCCTGGTGGAGCTTCCGCGCCGCGGCGAGGGAGCGGAACGTCGGCTGGCGTATCGACTACTTCATCTGCTCCGACCGCCTGCGCGGGCGCATTGCGGACGCGAGGATATACCCCGAGATAATGGGCAGCGACCACTGCCCCGTGGGGCTGGAGCTCAAGTGAGCGGCTTTAAGATAGGCTCCGTCGAGCTCGCCGGGCGCGCGGCGCTCGCGCCCATGGCCGGCGTTTCGGACGCCGCCTTCCGGACGCTCTGCTTCGAGCAGGGCGCGGCGCTGGCGTACACGGAGATGGTCAGCGCGAAGGCCCTGTGCTATTCCGACAAAAAGACCGCCGCGCTTTTGTACGTTCCGGAGAAATCCGGCCGCCCCGTCGCCGCGCAGATTTTCGGGCACGAGCCGGAGACCATGGCCGAAGGGGCCCGGAGGGCGCTTGAGATATCCCACGCGGATATAATCGACATCAACATGGGCTGCCCCGTCGGCAAGGTGGTCAAGAGCGGGGACGGCTCCGCGCTAATGAGGACGCCAGAGCTCGCGGGCGAGATTGTCTCCGCCGTGGCCGGGGCCGTGGACGTGCCCGTGACCGTCAAGATACGCAAGGGCTGGGATTCCGGCAGCGTCAACTGCGCCGAGGTCGCAAGGATATGCGAGCAGGCGGGCGCAAGCGCCGTCGCCGTCCACGGCCGTACCCGCGTGCAGATGTACTCCGGCCGCGCCGACTGGGACGCGATACGCGAGGTCGTCAGGGCCGTGAGCATACCCGTGATAGCCAACGGCGACGTCTTCGAGGGCGAGGACGCGGCGCGCATCATAAAATACACCGGCGCGGCGGCCTGCATGATAGGCCGCGGCAGCTTCGGCTGCCCCTGGATTTTCGCAGCCGCCGAAGCGGCCATAGAGGGCCGCCCCGCGCCCGAGCCGCCCTCGCTTTCCGAGCGGCTTGAGACCGCCTACCGCCAGGTGGAGATGTCCGCCGCCCAGAAGGGCGAGCGCCTCGCCTGCATAGAGGCCCGCGCGAGGATACCCAACTACCTGCGCGGCGTGCCGCACTCCGGGGAGTACAAGTCGGAGCTCGTCCACATCTCGACGCTGGAAGAGCTGCGGAGAATCCTGAGGAGGGCGGAGATGAACCTCCGGTAGGGCTTGGATTTATTTCAACTTATACTTTGTTGTTTTCCGGAGGCGCTTTCTTTTGTCTTGCCAAAAGAAAGCGTCCCCGGGCCCCCGAAAGGAAAAGCGCGTTGGCAGCTTGTCCGGCGGCGCACAGCGCTTGCGTTTTTACCAAACGGGTGCTATTCCGAGGTTTTCATCCCTGGGTTGTAAACGTTTGCTGCATCGCCGACCGCGATTGGCCGCTAACGGGTTCTAGATTCGGCTGGCCTTCAGCCCCCTCTTGGAGGGGGCTGTCAGCGAAGCTGACTGGGGGAGTTCTGCCTGAGCGGAGCTCAGGCAGTTGACCGCGGAGCGGTCAAAACTCCCTCCGACCGGCGCTTCGCGCCGGCCACCTCCCTCCAAGAGGGAGGTTATGGCC
>DVJK01000261.1 GCA_018716795.1 Candidatus Scatomorpha merdipullorum
CTCGGGCGGGCCCTTGCTTTCAGCCTCTCTCGGCCAGGAGGCGTCTTATCTCCTCCTCGACGGCGGCGACCTCCTCGCGGAAGGCGCGGGAGGAGATACGCAGGGCGCCGGCGCCGAGGATTATGAGCTGCTCGGCGGCGTCGGAGGTGACGACGCGGGTGTTGTGCCGCTTGGCAATCTCATGCGTGGCCTTTTCTATGTACGTGTCGGCGGTCTCGGCCTCCTTGGTGTACACGACGTAGAGGTTGTGGTACTTCTCCACCTCCCGCTCGCCGCCTTTGACCTTCCAGGCGTCGAAGACCAGTATGGGCACGCACTGGGTGTAGCCCGCGTAGTTGCACAGCACGTCCATGAGCCTGTGGCGCGCGGCGTCGAGGTTGTCCTCGGCTATCTCGCGCAGCTCGTCCCAGGCGAAAATGACGTTATAGCCGTCTATGAGCAGATACTCCGGCCCGGGCTTGGGCTTCGAGGGCGCGGCGCGCCGGGGATTGTCCTGCGGCGCGGCCGGACGCTTTACGCTGCGCATGGCCTGCGTGATATCCCGCTTGACCGGCCCGTAGGTGCGCTCAAAGATGGCCATGAGCTCCTTGTCGGCGGCGAGGCTCGCGCGGTAGGCCCCGGCGTTCGCGCGAAAGCTCTCGGCCCGCTCCCGCGCAGCGGCGGCGAGACGCGCTTCGCGCTCGAGCGCGCTCGGCAGGTGCATGTGCTCCGGCACCTCGTCCCAGGGCACGAGCACGCCAGCGCCGTGGCTGCAGAAGACGCTGTCGGCGCTGTTGGCCGTGTCGGCCCCGGCGTCGTAGCCGAGCGCTTCGATGACCGCCGCGGCGTTGTGGCAGGGCTCGTAGCCGCCGGGCAGGCATGTGAGGCTCCCGCGGCCCTTCGTATACGCCGCGAGCTCCGAGGCGTAGCCGCGCATTTCGGAGACCGGCGCGCGGCCGGTTATGACGGCCTCCTCGCCCAGGGTTTCGGGCGGGCTGAAGACGGCGCTCATGCGCGGCATATCCGCCAGCGCGCGGCCCAGCGCCGTCAGCGGGAGGCGGAGCCTGAAGTCGTACACCGGTTCGAGCAGGACGCATTCGCCCAGCCCCTCCGCCGTGCGCAGGCCCTGGCGCAACGCCCTGTACGTCGCCTGGCGGAAGTCGCCGCCCTCGGTGTGCTTGGGGTGGGCGCGGCCGGAGACGAGCGTGAGCTTCACGTCCGTGAGCGGCGAGCCGGTGAGGACGCCGAGGTGCGTCTTCTCGGCCAGGTGGGTGAGTATGAGCCGCTGCCAGTTGAGGGCGAGCTCGTCCGTCGGGCAGTCGGCGGAGAGTATGACGCCGCTGCCGCGCTTTGCCGGCTCAATCAGCAGATGCACCTCGGCATAGTGCCGAAGGGGCTCGTAGTGCCCGACGCCCTCCACGCGCGCCGAGACCGTCTCCTTATACAATATCCCGCCCTCGTCGAACTCGACCTCGAGGCCGAAGCGGCGGAGCATGAGGCTTTTCAGCACCTCGAGCTGTATCTCGCCCATGAGCTGCAGCTGCACCTCGCCCAGGCGCTCGTCCCAGACGACGCGCAGCGTGGGCTCCTCCTGCTCCAGCTCGCGAAAGCGCGTGAGGACCGTGTGCGCGTCCGCGCCCTCGCCGAGCAGCACGCGATAGCGCAGCACGGGCGCGAGGACGGGCACGGCGGCGTCCGGCTCGAAGCCCAGGCCCTCGCCGGGATAGGCCCCGTCGAGGCCGGTGACGGCGCAGACCGTGCCCGCGGGCGCGGAGTTTATGAGCTTGTACTTCGTCCCGGAGTAGAGCCGGAGGGAGTCGGCCTTGGCCCGCCATTCGGCGCGGGCGTCCTCGCGGGAGGCGAGCTCGGCCTTGACCCTGAGCTCCCCGCCGGTTATCTTGAGCCAGGCGAGCCTGGTTCCCGCCTCGTCGCGGCTCAGCTTGAAAACGCGCGCGCCGAAGCCGGGCCGCTCGGGCAGGGGAAGGGTGAGGCGGTCGAGCGCGCCCAGCAGCTCATCCACACCCTCGAGGCGCAGGGCCGAGCCGAAGTAGCAGGGGAAGAGCTTGCGGTTCCTGACGGCCCTCGCCAGAAGCGCGTCCGAGGGCACTTCGCCCTCCGTGACGGCGTCCAGCAGCTCCTCGCTGCAGAGCGCCAGCTCCTCGGCGCTGTCCGGCGCGAGCATATCCACGCAGCCCTCGCCGAGCCGCGAGCGCAGGGCGGACATGATGCCCTCGCGGTCGAAGCCCGCGAGGTCGGTTTTGTTTACGAAGATGAAGGCCGGCACGCCGTAGCGCTCGAGCAGCCGCCAGAGCGTTTCGGTGTGGCTCTGCACGCCGTCCGTGCCGCTTATGACCAGCACGGCGTAGTCCAGCGCCTGCAGCGCCCGCTCCGTCTCGGCGGAGAAGTCGACGTGGCCGGGCGTGTCGAGCAAAGTGAGCTCCGTGTTCGGCAGGGGCAGAATGGCCTGCTTTGAGAAGATGGTGATGCCCCTCTCGCGCTCGAGCGCGTCCGTATCCAGGAAGGCGTCGCGGTGGTCGACGCGCCCGAGCCTGCGGAGCGCGCCGGAGCGGAAGAGCAGCGCCTCGCTGAGCGTGGTCTTGCCCGAGTCGACGTGGGCCAGTATTCCCGCAGTCAGCCTTTTCATATCCGAACCCCTTTTGCTTGCATTTTCCTCCGGCATTATAGCACAGCCGCGGCCCCAAGTCCACAAAAAGCGCCCGCCCGGTCCGGATGGACGGGCGGGCTGTGCGTTCAGACGGTTTCGGGATACACGGCGCGGCGGCCGCCTATCAGCTTCGGGCGGGTGCGCGCGGCGGTGACGGGCGCATCGCCTATCTGCTTGACGGCCAGGCGCAGCGGGACGGCGACGTCCTTGAGGTGCATGCCGATGAGCGTGGAGCCTATGTCGAGGCCCGCGGAGGCGCGTACGTGCTCGACGGCGACAGGGTCGGACATGTGCTTCCAGGCCGCGGTGGCCCAGCTGCCGCCGGCCTTGGGCTGCGGGATGACGCAGACCGGCTCGTAGCCGAACCTCTCGGCGGCTTCGCGCTCGACAATAAGCGCGCGGTTGAGGTGCTCGCAGCACTGGGCGGCCAGATAGAGCCCGCGCTCGGCCAGCAGGGGAGCGACGGCCTCGTATACGGCCTCGGCGGCCTCGGGCGTGCTGCCCTTGCCGATGTTCGCGCCCATCATTTCGCTTGACGAGCAGCCGACGACCACCAGCGCCCCGCGCGGGAGCTTCGCCCTCTCCAGCAGCTCCGCCATGGCGTCGCGCGCCGCACGGCTGATCTCCTCGTAGTTTGTGCTCATAAATATCATCTCCGTGCAACAATTTGGCTTCCATTGCCGTCTCTATTCTACCACTCCCGCCCGGGTTTGACAACAGCGCCGGCGGGTAGTATTATAAAAACAGTACATTCCTGCGAGGTGTCATATGAAAAAACTGCTCGCCGCCGTGCTCTGCGCGGCCATGCTGCTCGCCCTCACCGCCTGCGGTGAGAATCCCTCGACCCTGCCCACGCCGGACGCCGAGGACGCGCCCAGCCCCAGCGCCTCCGCCGCGCCGGAGCCTAGCCCGTCGCCCACGCCCGCGCCCTTCACGAACCCGCTGACCGGCGAGGCCGTCGAGGAGGACATAAGCATGTTCCGCCCCTTCGGCGTCATGATAAACAATTTGCCGCCCAGCCTGCCGCAGCGCGGCATCTCCGACGCGGAGATACTCTATGAGATACCCGCCGAGGGCGGTGTCACCCGTATGCTCGCGCTCTTTACGGACATCTCAGATATCGAGAGCATAGGCACGGTGCGCTCGATACGCCCCTACTATGCTCAGATTGCCTTCGGCTATGACGCGATAATCATCCATGCCGGCGGCAGCGAGGCCGCGTACAGCCTCCTGCGCTCCACCGGCTGGGATCACATCGACGGCGTGCGCGAGACCTATGCCGCCGCGCCCTTCGCCCGTGACCCCGACCGCATCCACAACGGACTTGAGCACAGCCTCTTCGCCGACGGCGCGAAGCTCATGGAGGCCATAGACGAGAAGGGCTTCGAGCTCGAGCACGAGGACGGCGAGTATGACTACGGCCTCAGCTTCACGGAGGACGCCTCCGCCCAGTGCACGGACGAGGCCGAATTCGCAAAGATAACTTTCAACAGCTACAAGTCCATGAGCTTCGACTACAACGCCGAGGACGGCCTCTACTACGCCAACCAGTACGACGGCGAGTACATAGACGAGAACACGGGCGAGCAGGTCAGCTATACGAACCTGCTGTTCCTGCACACGGATATCAAGGTCATAGACGGCTATGGCCGCCTCGAGGTGCGCACCACCGGCGAGGGCGACGGCTACTTCGTCAACGGCGGCAAATACACCGAGATAAGGTGGGAGCGCGCCGACGAGTACAGCCCCTTCCGCTACTATCTGCCCGACGGGAGCGAGCTCTCCCTCGGCGTCGGCCACAGCTATGTGGGCATCATGGGCGACGACTACGCCGCCGGAATCAGCTTTTCAAGAGAGGAGTAAGGCCAAGTGAGGGGAAAAAGCCTCGCCGCGCTGCTGCTGTGCTACTGCATATGGGGAATGCAGCCGCTGTATTGGAATCTGCTGGGCAAGTTCGACTCCATGTTCGTGCTCTGCTGCCGCATTGTCATGTGCGCGGCCTTCACATGGATTTTCCTCGCCTGCAGCGGGCGCATAAGGGAGCTGCTCGCCGCCTTCCGCGACGGGAAGCTCCTGCGCAGGCTGGCCGCGGCGGCGCTCTTCCTCGCCTTCGACTGGGCGCTTTTCAACTGGGCCGTCGCCAACGGCCACGTCCTGGACACGGCGCTCGGCTATTACATGAACCCGATGGTGATTTTCCTTGCCGGCATCACGCTCTTCCGCGAGAAGGGCAGCGCGCTGGAATTCGCGGCGGTCATCGTCGCCTGCACCGGCGTCGTGCTCAGCTGGGTGAGCTACGGCTCCTTCCCGATAGTCGCCGTCCTCTGCGCGCTGAGCTGGCCGGCCTACGCCACGGTCAAGAAGGCCGCGAAGGCCGATCCCCTCGTGAGCATGGCGGTCGAGTCCACGGTGCTGACGCCCTTCGCCCTCATTGCGAGCCTCGTATTCTTCTGCGGCGAGGGCGGCCTTGCCGGGGTGCAGGCGCTTGACGTCCCGCTCATCCTGCTCAGCGGCATCGTGACCGGGCTCCCCATAATACTGTACACCGTCGGCGTGAACGGAATGCCCTTCAAGGTCGTCGGCATATTGCAATACCTCAGCAGCACGATAAGCTTCGCCTGCGGCGCGCTTTTCATGGACGAGGAGGTCACCACGGGTAAGCTCGTCATGTTCGGCTTTATCATCGCCGGGCTCATTCTCTTCACCGCCGGAAGCTTCCGCCGCCGTCGTCCGGATACCGGGGCAGCGGAGAGCGGGAAGTGATAATAAAAAACAGCGCCCCTCGGGGCGCTGTTTTTTGCGTATTTAATTCAGCCGAGTAGGTCGTCCATGTCGTAGAGGCCGGGCTCGGTGACGCCGGCGAGCCAGCGGGCGGCGGCGAGCGCGCCGGAGGCGAAGACGTCGCGGCTGAGCGCGGAGTGCTTGAGCGTGAAGACCTCGTCGGGGCCGGCGAACATCAGCTCGTGCTCGCCCACGATGGTGCCGCCGCGCATGGAGGAGATGCCTATCTCCTCGCGGCCGCGCGGGCGGCGGACGCTGTGCCGCTCGTAGACGTATTCGCTCTCGTGCGGGAGGCCGCCGGCGACGGCGTCCGCGAGCATGAGGGCCGTGCCGCTCGGCGCGTCGAGCTTGCGCTTGTGGTGCCGCTCAAGAATCTCAACGTCGAAGCTTTCGCCGAGCGCCTTCGCGGCCTCGCGCGCGAGGCGCATCATGAGGTTGATGCCCAGCGACATGTTCCCGCTCTTGAAGACCGGGACCTTTTTCGCGGCCTCATCAATCTCGGCAAGCTGCTCCTCGCCGTAGCCGGTGGTGCAGAGCACTATGGGCGTTTTCGTGCCCACCGCGTAGGCGAGCAGGCCCGTGAGGTTCGCGGGGTTCGAGAAGTCTATGACCACGTCGGCCTCGCCCTTGAAGTCGAGAGGGTTGCTGAAGACCTCAAAGCCGTTCTTCTGTGCCGGGGTGCGGTTGAAGCCGCAGGAGATTTGGACGTCCTCCATCTCCGCGGCGAGCTTGACGACCGCCTGGCCCATGTGGCCGTTGCAGCCGGAGACGATTATCTTTGGCATGGCGCGCTCCTTACACGACCTTGAGCCCGACGCCGCGCATGCTCTCGATGAGCTTGGCCCTGGTGTCCTCGGCCATGTCGACCAGGGGCAGGCGGAGCTTGCCGACGTTCAGCCCGGCGAGGTTCATCGCGGTCTTGACCGGGATGGGGTTCGTCTCGATAAAGAGCTTGTCGAAGAAGTCGGCGAGGCGGAAATACTCGTCGGCCGCGGCCTTGTAGTCGCCCTTGAGACAGAGCTCGCAGAGCTTCGCCACGTCGGCGGGGATGATGTTCGAGGCCACGGAGATGACGCCGTAGGCGCCGAGGGCCATCATGGGCACGGTGTCGGAGTCGTTGCCGGACCAGAAGCAGAGCTCGTCGCCGCACATGCTGCGGGTGAGCGCATACTCGGCGATGTTGCCGCTGGCCTCCTTGACGCCGTTTATGTTCGGGTGCTTGGAGAGAGCCTTGTAGGTCGCAGGCTTGATGCCTATGCCGGTGCGGCCGGGGACGTTATACAGAATCATGGGCACGCTCACCCTGTCGGCGACATAGCTGAAGTGCTCGATGAGGCCGCGCTGGGTGCTCTTGTTGTAGTAGGGGGTGACCATGAGGATGCCGTCCGCGCCGCAGCCCTCGGCGTGCTTGGCCTGCTCGAGGGCGTGCTCGGTGTTGTAGGAGCCGACGCCGACAATCACCTTCATGCGTCCGGCGCAGCGCTTGGCGGTGAGCTCAGTCAGCTTATTGTGCTCCTCCTCCGTGTGCGTCGGGTTCTCGCCCGTGGTGCCGCATACGAGGATGGCGGCGGTGCCGCCCTCATACTGCATCTCAAGCAGCTCCTCATACTTCGCGTAATCCACTCCGGTGTCGGTATAGGGCGTCACAATGGCTGTGCAGGAGCCGGTGAAAATGGGTGTTTTGGACATGCTTCTACCTCCTTACCTGTAATCGTGCTGTTTCTGCCGGGCGCGCCGCGAAGGCGCGCCTTGTTTATTTGCGGGTTATATAGCCCTCGGCGGCGAGCAGCTCTGCAAGCTCGACGGCCCCGCCGGCCGCGCCGCGAAGGGTGTTGTGACTCAGGCAGACGAACTTGTAGTCATACTGCGTGTCGGGCCTCAGGCGGCCTATGGAAATCTGCATCCCGCCCTCGTTCATGCGGTCGAGCCTCGTCTGCGGGCGGTCGGGCTCCTCAAAATAGCGCAGGAACTGCGCCGGAGCGCTGGGGAGGCCGAGCTCCTGCGGACGGCCCTTGAAATTCGCCCAGGCGGCCTTCATCGCCTCCATGGAGGGCGTTTTGTCGAAGGAGCAGAAGACGGCGGCCATGTGCCCGTTCGAGGCGGCGACGCGCAGGCACTGCGCCGTGATGCCCGGAGACGCGGCGTTTTCAATGTGATCCCCGGCGACGCGGCCCCAGACCTTGAGCGGCTCCTGCTCGCTCTTCTCCTCCTCGCCGCCGATGTAGGGTATCACGTTGTCGACCATTTCGGGCCAGGTCTCGAAGGTCTTGCCCGCGCCGGAGATGGCCTGATAGGTGCAGACGAGGATTTTGTTCAGCCCGTATTCCTCGCGGAGAGGGGAGAGGGCGGGCACGTAGCTCTGGATGGAGCAGTTGCTTTTGACGGCGATGAAGCCGCGCGCGGTGCCCAGGCGCTTTTTCTGCGCGGGAATAATCTCGAGGTGCCCGGGGTTTATCTCCGGTATGACCATCGGCACGTCCGGGGTCCAGCGGTTCGCGGAGTTGTTGGAGACGACCGGCGTCTCGCTTTTCGCATACTCATCCTCGAGGGCGCGTATCTCCTCGGCCTTCATGTCCACGGCGGAGAAGACGAAGTCGACCTCGTCCGCCATGTCCGCCACGTCGGCGGCGTCCTTAACTATTATATCCTTCGCGCACTCGGGCATGGGCACATCGAGGGCCCAGCGTTTCCCGGCGGCCTCGGCATAGGTCCTGCCCGCGCTGCGCGCGCTGGCGGCTATGGCCTTGAGCTCGAACCAGGGGTGCTGTGCGATGAGGGTGACAAAGCGCTGGCCCACCATACCGGTGCCGCCTATAACGCCTACCTTGAGTTTTTCCATGTGCAGGACCTTCCTTTCGCCACACGAAAGCATATTCGCGCGGTGGTAAATTCATGCCGGGCTTGCATACCGGGCGCCGAGAGGCTATAATAAACCCGTCGAATCGCGCCTCACCGGCTTATTGGCATTTTACCACCGTGCGGCGTTTCAGTCAATAAATCGTTAAAAGGTGAACATATGAAAACCCGAATTCCCGCCGCCGCTCTGGCGCTCCTCATTATAATATGTATGGCCTTCATGCCCGGGGCCGCCGCCTCGGACATATACGCCGGCTCCGGCGCGCTGGGGACGCCCCTCGCCGAGGCCTGGGTCCGCACGTCCTCGGGCGCTTCGCCGCTGGGCGCGGACGAGGCCTATGTCCGGACGGGCTCCGGCCTCGTCAAGCTCGGCTCCGGCGAGGCCGCGGAGCCCGGCGCGCCTCCGGAGCACCTGGAGGTGAGCGGCGCGCTCGAGCTCGAGTATAACAAAATGCGCGTCGCGCTCTACTACTACGAGGGCGAGAGCTCCATACGCAAGCCCACGCTGGACTATGCAAACCTAGAAAACGAGGTGGGCAGCGGCTATTACCTCGGCTATTACGACTCCGGGCGCGACTTCGTCGCCCTCGCCTCGACGGACGAGACGCGCATCACGATGGTCATGGACCGCACGACCTCGACTCCCGGCGGCGCCGTCGGCTGCTGGCACGTCCTGCTTCCCGGGGCCTATGAGAGCTATGAGGAGGCCATGACCGCGGCCTCGGCCTACCCCGGCGGCTTCGCGGGCTGGTATGAGGGCGAATTCCGCGCGCTCTACGGCGCCTATTCCGGCAGCGGCGAGGCGGCCTCGGCCCTCGCGGCCTACGGCGGCGAGAGCGTGTACACCGCGAGCGAATACTGCGTCACGGTCACGCGCACGGAGGACGCGCGCATACTCTTTGAGTTCGACGGCGGGGAAGAGCTCGGCCTCGGCGTCCTGCCCGCGGGCGAGGACACGCGGACCTGGTTCAAGGGCAACACCTACCGCGGCGGCTTCGAGTACATACGCCGCACGGGCGAGCGGCTGACGGTCATAAACGTCGTGGACATCGAGGACTACGTCAAGGGCGTGCTGCCCTATGAGATGAGCGAGGGCTGGCCCGCCGAGGCCCTGAAGGCCCAGGCCGTCTGCGCCCGCACCTACGCCGCGGCGCACTTCGACGGCCTGCCCGGCTACCGCGCCGACGTCACGAACGACACGTTCAGCCAGGCCTATCTCGGCGACACCGCCTCCGGCCCGGGCACCGACGCCGCCGTCGAGGCCACGGAGGGCCTCTACCTCGTATACGGCGGCGAGCCCATCGACGCCATGTACTGCTCATCCAACGGCGGGGCCACGGAGGACAGCGAGAACGTCCTGCTCAGCGCCGTGCCCTACCTGCGCGGGAAGGCGGACCCCTACGAGGCCGCCGCGGCGGACGTGAACCCCTATTCCTCCTGGACGCGGAGCTTCAGCGCCTCGGAACTTCAGAGCCGCCTCGCCTCCGCGGGCTGGCGTCTCAGCTCCGTCGCCTCGGTTGAGGCCGCGCTTTCCGAGAGCGGGAACGTCATTGGCCTCACCTTCGCCTCGACGGAGGGCTATGAGGTCACGCTTGAGAAGAGCGTATGCTATAACTTTGTGACCGGCACGCTCGGGCTCAGCAGCATACGCTTCGAGGCTGAGGCCGTCTCCGGCGGCTTTGCCTTCACCGGCTCCGGCTGGGGCCACAGCCTGGGCATGAGCCAGTACGGGGCCTACGCCATGGCAGTGAGCTACGGCTTTGACTTCGACCAGATACTGAACTTCTATTTCACGGACGTTGAACTTGTAAGAGGCGAATGATATGAAAAAATCCGACTTCAATTTCGAGCTCCCTCCCGAGCTCATTGCGCAGACGCCGCTTGAAAAGCGCGACTCCTCGCGCCTCATGTGCCTCGACCGCGAAAGCGGCGAGGTGACGCACCGCGTCTTCTCCGACATTGCCGGGCTGCTTCGTCCGGGCGACTGCCTCGTGATGAACGACTCGCGCGTCCTGCCCGCGCGGCTGCTGGGCGTGCGCGAGAGCGGCGGGGCCACGGAGCTGCTGCTGCTCCGCGACCTCGGCGAGGGGCGCTGGGAATGTCTCGTCCGGCCCGGAAAGAGGACGAGGCCCGGCACGAGGATAAGCTTCGGCGGCGGCGAGCTGACGGCCGAGGTGCTGTCCGTCGCCGAGGGTGGGAACAGGATAGTGCGCTTCGACTATGAGGGCATCTTCCTCGAGGTGCTCGAGCGCCTGGGCAAAATGCCCCTCCCGCCCTATATAAAGGCCGAGCTCAACGACCCCGAGCGCTATCAGACGGTGTACTCCAGGGCCCTGGGCAGCGCGGCCGCGCCCACGGCGGGGCTCCACTTCACGCGCGAGCTGCTGGATGAAATCGCCGCGAGGGGCGTGCGCGAGTGCTTCATAACCCTCCACGTCGGCCTCGGCACCTTCCGCCCCGTCAAGGAGGAGGAGATAGAGGAGCACGACATGCACTCCGAGTTCTGCATCATCCCCGAGGAGACGGCCAGAACCGTCAACGAGTGCCGCGCGAAGGGCGGCCGCGTCGTCTGCGTCGGCACGACGAGCTGCCGCACGCTTGAGAGCTTCGCGAACGAGGACGGCACGCTCGAGGCCAAAAGCGGCTGGACGGACATCTTCATTTACCCCGGCTACAAATTCAAGTGCATGGACGCGCTCATAACGAACTTCCACCTGCCCGAGAGCACGCTTATCATGCTCGTGAGCGCCTTCGCCGGCCGCGAGCACATCCTGAACGCCTACGCCGAGGCCGTCCGGGAGAAATACCGCTTCTTCTCCTTCGGCGACGCGATGTTCATCTCCTGAACGGCCGGGCCGGGAAAAAGAGCGGATTTTCCGGCAAAAGCTGCGAAAAAACTCTTGCAATCCGGCTTGCGCTGTGGTAATATACTTAAGCTTGCGCAATGCGCCAAATCAGGATGGTCCTCTGCCGCGCCGAGACCCGCCGGTTACGAACGTCCGTATCGAAAGAGGGATACAAAATGGATCTTGTCAAGACCCTGACCGAAAAGTACATGAAGCCCGAGCTACCCGAGATGAACGTCGGCGACACCGTCCGTGTCACCGTCCG
>DVJK01000262.1 GCA_018716795.1 Candidatus Scatomorpha merdipullorum
GCATGGCCTACACCTTCAAGAAGGCCCAGGGCCACACCATCGGCAAGTCCCTCCTGGAGGAGGACAAGCTGGACTACGCCAAGGAGATGATGGCCAAGGCCGAGGCCAAGGGCGTCAAGCTGCTTCTGCCCGTCGACCACATCTGCGCCGCCGAGTTCTCCGCCGAGGCTGAGCCCGTCGTCACCGGCGAGGACATCCCCGAGGAGCTCATGGGCATGGACATCGGCCCCAAGACCGTCGAGCTCTACAAGGCCGCCGTTCAGGGCGCCGGCACCGTCGTCTGGAACGGCCCCATGGGCGTCTTTGAGTTCGCCAGCTTCAACAAGGGCACCTTCGCCATGGCCGAGGCGGTTGCCAACTGCGGCGGCGTCACCATCATCGGCGGCGGCGACAGCGCCAGCGCCGTTGAGAAGAGCGGCTATGCCGAGAAGATAACCCACATCAGCACCGGCGGCGGCGCCTCCCTAGAGTTCCTGGAGGGAAAGGAGCTTCCGGGCGTAGCCTGCCTGCTGGACAAATAATAAAGGAGAACTGCCCCACATGAACAGGAAATACCGCAAGAGCATCATAGCCGGCAACTGGAAGATGAACAAGCTGCCCAGCGAGGCGCGTCCCTTTGTGGACGAGCTGCGCGGCCTGCTCCCCAAGACCAAGACCTGCGACACCGTGCTGTGCGTGCCTTACCCGATTATCCCCGCCCTGGCCCGCGCGATAAAGGACAGCCGCATCGTCTTCGGCGCCCAGGACGTCTCCGCCCACGAGAAGGGCGCGTACACCGGCGAGGTCAACGCCGCCATGCTCAAGGACCTGGGCTGCCGCTACTGCATCGTCGGCCACAGCGAGCGCAGGGCCTATCACGGCGAGACCGACTCCGAGGTCAACGCCAAGGTCATCGCCCTGCTCGACGCGGGCATCGTCCCGATAATCTGCGTGGGAGAGAGCCTTGAGCAGCGCGAGAAGGAGCTCACGCTTGAGTTCATCGACTACCAGGTCAAGGCCGCGCTGGCCACGCTCGACCCCAAGCAGGTCAAGCGCTGCGTCATAGCCTACGAGCCCATCTGGGCCATCGGCACCGGCAAGACCGCCACGGCCGAGCAGGCCGCCGAGGTCTGCGGCTATATCCGCGCCGTGATACGCGGCATGTTCGACGCCCGCGTCGCCCGCGCCGTCAGCATCCTCTACGGCGGCAGCATGAACGCCAAGAACTGCGACGAGCTGCTTGCCCAGCCCGACATCGACGGCGGCCTCATCGGCGGCGCCTCCCTCAAGGCCGAGGACTTCGCCCGCATAGTCAGCGGCACGGTTCAGGAGTGAGACGATGGCAGAAGTCAAACCTGTCGCGCTCGTAATCCTCGACGGCTACGGCATAGGCGAGCCGAACGACGGCAACGCCGTCTATATTGCCGAGACGCCCGTCATGGACGGGCTCCTGGCCAAGTATCCGCACACGCGCCTCTCCGCCTCCGGCCTCGACGTGGGCCTGCCCGAGGGGCAGATGGGCAACAGCGAGGTCGGCCACACCAATATCGGCGCGGGCCGCGTGGTCTTCCAGGACCTGCCCAAGATAACCCGCGAGGTTGAAAACGGCGACTTCTTCAAAAATCCCGCCTATCTCAAGGCCATGGCCGACGCGAAGGCGAACGAAGGCGCGCTGCACGTCCTGGGCCTCCTCTCCGACGGCGGCGTCCACAGCCATATAAAGCACATCTTCGCCATCCTCGACATGGCGAAGCGCGAGGGCCTTGACAAGGTCTATGTCCACTGCTTCCTCGACGGGCGCGACGTCAACCCCACCTCCGGCGCGGGCTTCGTCGAAAGCCTCCAGGCCAAGTGCGCCGAGCTCGGCAACGCGAAGATTGCCACGATACAGGGCCGCTTCTGGGGCATGGACCGCGACAAGCGCTGGGAGCGCGTGCAGAAGGGCTACGACGCGGTTGTCCGCGCGAAGGGCGTTATGGCCTCCGACCCCGTGCAGGCCGTCAAGGACAGCTACGAGGCCGGCAAGACCGACGAGTTCATGGAGCCCACGGTCATTTGCCCCGAGGGGCATATCAAGAGCGGCGACAGCGTCATTTTCATGAACTTCCGCCCCGACCGCGCGCGTGAGATGACCTGGGCGCTCAACGGCTTCCTGCCCGAGGGCTGCACCATGGACACCGACGAGCTCAAGCTCAGCTACGTCTGCACCGCGCAGTACGACGCGGCGCTGCCCCTGCCGATAGCCTACCCGCCCGAGGAGCTTGAGGGCACGATAGGCGAGTACGTCTCCGAAAAGGGCCTCACGCAGTACCGCGTGGCCGAGACCGAGAAGTACGCGCACGTCACATTCTTCCTCAACGGCGGCGTCGAGAAGCAGTACCCGGGCGAGGAGCGCGAGCTCATTCCCAGCCCGAAGGAGTTCCCGACCTACGACCTCATCCCCGAGATGAGCGCCGTGAAGGTCAAGGACGCCCTCGTCAAGCGCATGGACAAGGGCGGCTGCGAGCTGTACGTCTGCAACTTCGCCAACTGCGACATGGTCGGGCACACCGGCGTTATCCCCGCCGCCGTCAAGGCGGTCGAGACCGTCGACAGCTGCCTCGGCGAGGTCGTCGAAGCCGCGGAGCGCAACGGGATAATCCTCGCGGTCACCGCCGACCACGGCAACGCCGACCGCATGGTGGAGCCCGACGGCAGCCCCAACACCGCGCACACCACGAACCCGGTCCCCTTCGTCATTGTCGGCGCGGGCGAGCTGAAGCTCCACGAGGGCAAGCTCGCCGACATCGCCCCGACCCTCCTGCAGCTCATGGGCCTCGACAAGCCCGCGCAGATGAGCGGCGAGAGCCTTATCGGCTGAGCGCCGGATTTAAAAAACAAAGCCCTAAATCAAAATAGTTAGGAGATTAAACACAATGAAAGAGTATTTCGAGATTGTTGACGTCCAGGCCCGCGAGATTCTTGACTCCCGCGGCAATCCGACCGTCGAGGTCGAGGTCACCCTCGACGACGGCACCGTCGGCCGCGCCGCCGTCCCCTCCGGCGCTTCCACCGGCATCTACGAGGCCTGCGAGCTGCGCGACGGCGACAAGAGCCGTTACCTGGGCAAGGGCGTGACCCGCGCCGTGCAGAACGTCAACACCGAGATCGCCGAGACCCTGCTGGGCATGAACGTCCTCGACCAGACCAGCATCGACAAGACCCTCATCGAGCTCGACGGCACCCCCAATAAGACCCGCCTCGGCGCCAATGCCATCCTCGGCGTCTCCCTCGCCTGCGCGAAAGCCGCCGCGACCGCTCTGAATATGCCCCTCTACAACTACATCGGCGGCGTCAACGCCAAGACCCTGCCCGTGCCGATGATGAACATCCTCAACGGCGGCGCCCACGCC
>DVJK01000263.1 GCA_018716795.1 Candidatus Scatomorpha merdipullorum
GGCGTGGGCAAGACCGCCGTGGCCGAGGCGCTGGCCCAGCGCGTCGCGCGCGGCGAGGTGCCGGACAATCTCGCCGGGCGGCGGATTGTCTCGCTGGACATCGCCTCCCTGCTAGCGGGCACGAAGTACCGCGGCGACTTCGAGGAGCGGCTCAAGAACGTGCTGCGCGAGGCGGAGCGGGCAGGAGACGTCATAATTTTCATCGACGAGCTGCACACCATAGTCGGCGCGGGCTCCGCCGAGGGCGCGCTGGACGCGGCGAACATCCTCAAGCCCGCCCTGGGCCGCGGCGAGATACAAGTCATAGGCGCGACGACGCCGGAGGAGTACCGCCGCCACATTGAAAAGGACGCCGCGCTCGAGCGGCGCTTCCAGCCCGTGACGGTTCCGGAGCCGGACGAGAGCGCCTGCGCGGCCATGCTCGAGGCCCTGCTGCCCCGGCTGGAGAGCCACCACGGCCTCACGATAGCCGAGGGCGCGGTCAGGGCCGCGATACGCCTCTCCGCGCGGTATATAGGCGAGCGGTACCTGCCGGACAAGGCCGTCGACCTACTGGACGAGGCCGCCGCGGCCGTGCGCATAGCCGGAGGCGGGCAGGTGACGGAGCGTGACGTCGCGGCCGTGGTCAGCGAGTGGACGGGCGTGCCGGCGGAGAGCGTGACGGCGGGCGAGGCCGGACGGCTTCTCTCGCTCGAGGAGGCGCTTCGAAGGCGCGTCACGGGCCAGGACGAGGCGGTCTCCGCCGTGGCGAGCGCCATCCGCCGTTCGCGCGCTGGCCTGGGCGACGGCGCGAGGCCCGTGGGGAGCTTCCTCTACCTCGGCCCCACCGGCGTCGGGAAGACGGAGCTCTGCCGCGCGCTGGCCGAGGCCGTCTTCGGCGACGAGCGCGCGCTCATACGCTTCGACATGTCCGAGTATATGGAAAAGCACGCCGTCAGCAAGCTCATCGGCTCCCCGCCCGGCTACGTCGGCTACGGCGAGGGCGGGCAGCTCACGGAGCGCGTGCGCCGCTCGCCCTGGTCGGTGGTGCTCTTCGACGAGCTTGAGAAGGCGCACCCCGAGGTCTGCAACCTCCTGCTGCAAATTATGGAGGACGGCCGCCTGACCGACTCCGCGGGCCGCACAGTGGACTTCCGGAGCGCGATAATCGTCATGACCAGCAACGTCGGCGCGCGGCTCATAACCGAGGCGCGGCCGCGCCTGGGCTTCTCCGGCGGGGAGGGCGGCGAGGAGACGCGCGAGGCCGTCCTGCGCGAGCTGCGCGAGACCTTTCGGCCGGAGTTTCTGAACCGCGTGGACGCGACGGTCATCTTCCGCCGCCTCGGCCTGAAGGAGCTGCGGCAGATAGCCGCCGGGCTCGCCGGCGCGGTCGCCGAGCGCCTGAGCGCGCAGGGCGTCCGCCTCGAGCTGACGGACGAGGCCCTGACCCTCCTCGCAAGGCACGGCTTCGACCCCGCGAGCGGCGCGCGCCCCTTGCGCCGCGCCATAGCCCGCGAGCTCTCCGACCCCGCCGCCGACGCCCTCCTGACGCGCTCCCTCCGCCCCGGCGACACGCTGACCGCCGACGCCGGGAACGGCCGCATAACCCTCCGCATCTCGCACTGAATCGCGCCGGGCGGGCGCAAAAAAGCCTCGAAGGGCCAAGGGCCCTTCGAGGCTTTGTCTCAGGTGTAGATGGTGCAGTTCGGCAGGGCCCGGCCCAGCTCGGAGAGCTCGTCGGAGCTCAGGCCGCAGCCGGCGGCGTAGAGCGTGCGGAGGTTCTTGAGGCCCAGCAGGGGTTCGATGCTCTCTATTCGGCAGCCCTCGATGTCCAGGGTGCTCAGCTCGGTGAGGCCGGCTATGGCCGAGAGGTCGGTCACCGCCGTGCCCTTGAGCGAGAGGGTGTGCAGGGCGCGCAGGCCGGAGAGGGCGGAGACGTCCTCCAGGTCCTCGTTATAGTCGAGGTAGAGCTCGGTGAGGGCGGTCATGCGCCGCAGGGCGGAGACGTCCGTGAGCCTGTTCTGCATCAGGTTCAGGCCCGCCAGCGCCTCCAGGCTCAGGAGCTCGGAGACATCCTCAAGCTCGCAGCGCGCAAGCTCGAGGTAGGTGAGCGAGGCCGCGCCGCCGAGGCCGCTTATGTCTATGCCCGGATTGTCGTTCAGGAAGAGCGCGTCGAGGCCTGTGAAGCGCTCTATGCCCTCGAGGTTTTCCACATTCGCGCCTGAGGCGTTGACCTGCGAGGCGTCCACGGGGAACATCTGGTCGCCGAGCGTGACGTCGGCGAAGTCCGGCGCGCTGACGATGGTTTCGGGCAGCGCGGCTGTGAGCTCCGCGACCGCCTCCGGCGTGAGCGCGGCGTTATTTTCGATGTGCAGACGGTCGAGCCAGGTCATCTGCTTGAGTATCTCGAGGTCGGAGTCCTCGAGGCCTGCGTCGGAGAGTATCAGCGAGCCGAGGCCCGTCAGGCTCAGGAGCGGGCTGTAATCCTCTATGTCGTTGCCGGAGAGCTCGAGCTCGGTTATCGACGTGTGCCCGGAGAGGGCGGAGATGTTCGTGACCTTCGTGTTCCGCAGCCAGAGCACCTCGAGCTTGGTCAGCGCGAGGATGGGCGAGAGGCTGCTCACGTTCGTGTCCGTGAAGTCCAGGACGCGCAGGTTCGGCATCCCGGCGACGACGGAGATGCTGTCAATCTCCCTGTTGTACGAGACGTCGAGATACTCAAGCTGCGTGCAGGCGGCGAGCGCGGAGATGTCCGTGACGCCCGCGCCTACTAGCTCGAGGCGCGTCACGTCGCTTGTGAAGGTCTGCCCGCCGAGCGTAATCTCCTCCACGCTCTCTATGGGCTCGTCGGTGAGGATGGTGCAGCCGGGCAGCTCGCTTTGCAGCGCCTCAAGCTCCTCATCGGTTATCTCGCGGCCGCGGATGTCGAGCGTCGCGAGGCCGTCGAGGCCGTACAGCGGCTCGAGCGCGCCGAGGGAGTTCCCGCTCAGGTACAGCGCGCGCAGGCTTCGCAGGCCCGAGAGCGGAGAAATGTCCTCAATCGCGTTGTCCTCAAGCGAGAGCGTCGTGAGCTTTTCGCAGCCCGCGAGCGCGGAGACGTCCTCAAGGCCGCAGCCGTTGAGGCTGAGGTTCGTCAGGTTCTCGAGCCCGGCAAGGGCCTCAAGCTCGCCTTCCGTGAGCGATACGCCCGAGAGCACGACGGTGTCGGCGTCGAGCGCGAAGCTCTCGCCGCCTATGGAGACCGTCTCCTCCTCCGGGCTCTCCGTGGGCGGGGCCTCGGCCTCGGTGCGGTATTTTTCAAGCAGGGCGCCGGCCTCCTCGCCGGAGCCGTTTTTGTCCACCCAGCCCTCCAGCGCGCTCACCGCGCCGCCGTAGTCGCCGAGGGCCGCGCAGCTGCGCGCGATTATGAGCACGGCCTCCTCGGTGGCGTCCTCGCCGTAGGCGCGGCGCGCCGCGTCGAGGGCCTCCTGGTATTCCCCGGCGATATAGTGCTCCATGGCCGCCTCATAGCTCGAGTTGTACTCCTCGGCGCGGCTGCGCTGCAAAAGCACCACGGCGATGATGATAATCGCAATGACCAGCAGCGCCGCGACGACGGTCAGCACGAGCGTCTTGCGGTCTATGCGGGGCTGTTGAGTCTCTTTCCTTTCCATGTTTTCCTCCCGTAATTGCCCTTGGCGGTCAGAGGGCCCAGCCGCCGCCGGTGAAGATGGGTATCCGCTCGCCCGAGGCCGTGACGCCGGTGACGCTGAGGTCTGCGGAGCCTATCATGAAGTCCTCGTGCACCATGGAGTCGTTGACGCCCAGGGCGCGGAGTTCTTCGAGAGTGTATTTGCCGTAATCGCGGATGTTGCTCGTGTACCCGCGGCCGAGCGCGAGATGGCAGGCCGCGTTCTCGTCGAAGAGCGTGTTGAAGAACATCAGCCCGCTCTCGCGTATGGGGCTCATGTACGGCACCAGCGCGCACTCGCCGAGCATGGCGGAGCCCTCGTCCATGGCGATGAGGGCGCGCAGGGCCTCCTCGTTTTTGCGCGCGCCGCAGTCGACGGCGCGGCCGTTTTCAAAGCGTATCCAGAAGTCCTCTATGAGCACGCCGCGCGAGGAGAGCGGGCGCGTGGCGTACACGATGCCCTCGGCCTCGCCCGCGCGGGGCGTGACGTAGACCTCCTCGCTGGGGATGTTGGGGTTGTACGCCGCGCCGTTGACCGGGTTCGTCTCCGCGCCGCCGAGGAAAAGCGCCTCGGGTATGAGGCCGACGGAGAGCTCCGTGCCGTTCGCGGAGCGGTACTCGAGCCTCACGAGGCCGAGGGCGTTGAGCTTCGCGCAGCGCTCGGCGAGGAAGGCGTTGTGCCTCGCCCAGTTCTCCGCCGGGTCGCCCTCATACGCGCGCGAGCAGCGCAGTATGGCCTCCCAGAGCCTTTCGACGGCGTCGGCGGGAGCGAGCCCCGGGAAGACCTTGCGCGCCCACGCCTCCCCGGGCACGGCAGCGATGCACCACTGATAGCGGTTTTCCATCTCGTCCGATATGGGCTTCGTGACCGCCCAGCGCAGCCGCATGGCCTCCGCGCGCTTGAGCTGGTCTATGCCCGCGAGGGCGTCCGGGTCCGCGCTCTCGAGATAGAGCATGACGGGCAGGGTGTCGGCCCTATAACGGAGCTTCGCAAGCTGCCAGGCCCTCACCTCTCCGAGGGCCTCGGCGCCGAGATATTCATAGTCGAGCTTCTGAAGCGGCGGATACTCCCACTCCACCTCCACGCGCGCCGCGCCCGCGGCGTAGCACTCCTCGGCGAGCATGAGCGTGAAGTCCGGCTGGTCGAGCCCGGCGCGTATGACCACGTCCTGGCCGGGGCGGAGCCCTCCGCCCGTGACGGCGATGAGACGCGCGTAGCGCCGCAGCAGCTGTGTGTCCATTTTACTCCTCCGTGCTAATTTAATGTTTAACTTTTATTGATATAGTGTGTCCATTGTGTTAATATTATCTGTTGTCAGGCGCTTACGCCTCTCCGGGCGCGTGCGCGGTATGTACCGCGCATTATAGCACACCCCGCCGAGTTAGTAAAGCCGGGCAAATATCTCCGCAGAAGCCATCTGCGGGAAAAAGGAGAAAGCTATGAAAAACACGGAAAAAACCATGGAAAAGCTGGTCGCCCTGTGCAAGAACAGGGGCTTCATCTACGCGGGGAGCGAGATCTACGGCGGTCTTGCCAACAGTTGGGATTACGGCCCTCTCGGCGTGGAGCTTAAGAACAACGTCAAAAAGGCCTGGTGGAAGAAATTCGTCCAGGAGAACCCCTATAACGTCGGCCTCGACGCGGCCATACTGATGAATCCCCGCGTCTGGGTGGCCTCCGGCCACGTCACGACCTTCAACGACCCGCTCATAGACTGCAAGGCCTGCAAGAGCCGCCACAGGGCGGACAAGCTCATAGAGGACTGGCTGGCCGAGAACCCGATGGAGGGCGTCAGCGCCGAGGCCATGACCAACGAGGACATGGTCGCCTTCATACGCGAGCACGGCATAGCCTGCCCCGTCTGCGGCAAGAGCGATTTCACCGATATCCGCAAGTTCAACCTCATGTTCAAGACCCACCAGGGCGTCACCGAGGACAGCGCCAGCGAGGTCTATCTCCGCCCCGAGACCGCGCAGGGCATCTTCGTCAACTTCAAGAACATACAGCGCACCACCCGCCGCAAGATACCCTTCGGCGTCTGCCAGGTGGGCAAGAGCTTCCGCAACGAGATAACGCCGGGCAACTTCACCTTCCGCACCCGCGAGTTCGAGCAGATGGAGCTCGAGTTCTTCTGCGAGCCGGGCACCGACCTCGAGTGGTTCGCCTACTGGCGCAATTTCTGCCGCGACTGGCTCGTCAATCTCGGCATGAACGAGGAGAACCTGCGCCTTCGCGACCACGACCCCGCTGAGCTCGCCTTCTACTCCAAAGCGACGACGGACTTTGAATATTTGTTCCCCTTCGGCTGGGGCGAGCTCTGGGGCGTCGCCGACCGCACGGACTACGACCTCAAGCAGCATCAGGAGTTCTCCGGCCAGGACCTCAGCTACTTCGACCAGGAGAAGAACGAGCACTACGTGCCCTATGTCGTCGAGCCCAGCCTGGGCGCCGACCGCGTCACCCTCGCCTTCCTCGCCGACGCCTATGACGAGGAGGTCGTGGACGAGGCGAAGAAGGACACCCGCGTCGTCCTGCGCCTGCACCCGGCCCTCGCGCCGATAAAGATTGCCGTCCTGCCGCTGAGCAAGAAGGAGGTCCTCGCCGGCCCGGCGCGCGAGCTCTTCGCCGAGCTCTCCAAGCACTTCATGTGCGAGTATGACGACACCGGCTCCATCGGCAAGCGCTACCGCCGCCAGGACGAGATAGGCACGCCCTACTGCGTCACGCTCGACTTCACCACCGTCGGCGACGACAAGACCGAGGCCGACCACTGTGTCACCGTCCGCGAGCGCGACAGCATGCAGCAGGTGCGCCTGCCCATAAGCGAGCTCAAGGCCTATTTTGCGGACAAGTTCGAGTTTTGAAAACCGTTTTTTGAGAGAGAAATAATACAAGATAAGGTGATACTGATATGAAGGATGGTTTTCTGAAAGTCGCCGCGGCCGCGCCGGAGCTGCGCGTGGCCGACCCGGAATTCAACGCCGGGAAGATTATCGAGTCCATAGCCGAGGCCCGGGAAAAGGGCGTGAAGCTCCTGGTCTTCCCGGAACTCGCGCTCACGGGCTGCACCTGCGGCCACCTCTACTTCCAGCGCTTTCTGACCGACGCCGCGATGGACGGACTGAAGCGCGTAACCGCGTCCACCCGGGGCAGCGATATGCTCGTCGTCGTCGGCCTGCCCCTCGCCGTGCGCGGGGCGTTGTACAGTGCCGCCGCCTTCGTGTGCGACGGTGAAATCCTCGGCTTCACGGCGCGCAGGAATGTGCGCGGCACCGTGTTCTCTGCGCTTAACCCGGGCGAGGTCATGGAGATAGACCTTGACGACACGGACTACTCCCACCTGCAGAGCGAGGTTATCTACTGCGCTTACGACGTTCTCGACGGCCTGGCCGTGGGAGTGCAGTTTGCCGCCGACCGCAAGCTCGCCGTGCCGCCCGCCGCGGCCCTCTGTGCTTCCGGGGCCACCGTTATCGCCGAGCTGAGCGACGAGCCGATGAGCGTGCAGTCCAGGCGCGGCACCGTGACCGCCCTCGAGGTGGACACCCGGCGCCTGCACTACGGCTGCGTCAGCGCGGCCCCGTCCAGCGGCGAGAGCAGCACCGACAAGAGCTACTACGGCCTCTGCGCCGTGGTGGACGACGGTGAAACCCTCGCCGTCAGCGAGGACGGCTGCGGCATGGCCGTGAGCGAGCTTGACATCTTCAACCTCAACGACGCGCGTATACGCGAGCAGACCTACGCCGGCATGGAGCGCACAGCCGTCTCCCGCTGCGCCTGGGGCCTCAAGCGCGCCGAGACCGAGCTCTCCCGCCGCATTAAGCGCGAGCCCTTCGTGCCCGATGCCGGCATCGCCGAGTTCGCAGAGCGCTGCCTCACCATCCAGGCCACGGGCCTCATCAAGCGCATGCGGTACACGAACTGCTGGCGGCCCGTCATAGGCGTCTCCGGCGGCGTGGACTCCACGCTCGTCATGCTCGCCTGCGCCCGCGCGATGGATATATGCGGCCTGCCGCGGAGCAACATCGTCGCCATCACCATGCCCTGCTTCGGCACCACCGACCGCACGAAGAACAACGCCATCACGATTGCCGAGCGCCTGGGCGCGGAGCTGCGCGTTATCCCGATAGGCGAGAGCGTGAAGAAGCACTTCGAGACGATAGGCCACGACTTTGACGACCACACCGTCGTCTT
>DVJK01000264.1 GCA_018716795.1 Candidatus Scatomorpha merdipullorum
GGCGTGGAAGATAAGCCCCTACGGTGGGGTGCGCTGGTTGACGGGCAACGTTACTGCGCCGCACCAACGTCACACCAACCCCTCAGTCACGCCGCTTCGCGCCGCGACAGCTCCCCTTTCAGGGGAGCCAAGGGCGTGGGCGGAGGTTTGCGGCGTTTACGCATCTGTTTATCACGATGCTGACGCCTACGTCTCGCTGACGCCCGTAAGGGGCGGCGTCCTCGACGCCCCGCGCTGGTGTGACCGCCGGGGTGGGTTTACCGCATCCGTCCGGCCTGCCCGACAGCACGCACGTTTGATTCGTCGCGCCCGCCTCCGTCCACCGCCCCACGTATGCAAATCCCGCGGGCACAGCCCGCGCACCATTTTGTACGGGCGTCCGACGTTGTCCGTCAACCCAAGCCGGGAGGGCGTGGAAGCCCTCCCCTACGGTGGATTGGGTAGGTATCAGCGCGAAACCCACGTTGCCCACCCACTCCATCCCACCGCCTCCCTTATTTTTCCGCTGACAGCGCGCCCTATCTGTGGTACAATATCCTCAAATCCCGAGCTGCGCTCGGGCAAGCGCATAGCGCTTTGCGCATTTGCGCAGGCAAATGCGATTTGAGGCTGTTGCACCATAGCCAAAACCGCGAAGCGGTTTTACGGCGGCAAAGCCGCCGTGCGCAAGCTGCTTTGCAGCTTGCAGCTGTGGTACAATGTCACCAGGCTCCGCGCGGGGCGCTTTGGCGGCCGGGCCTGCGGAACAATCGCCGGCCGGGCTTCGTCCAAAACCCTTAGGTGAAATCTGCCCGGATGCGCCGGGCGGGAGATAAAAGCGAACGAGAGGCGCTGCGGCGCCGCGGAAAGGGAGGTACACAATGAAACGACGCATACTCAGCCTGCTTCTGGCCTTGACGCTGCTCACGACGGCGGCGCTGGCCTACGGCGGCGGCACGGGCGAGGCGGTTTACCTGAACTCGGCCGAGCTCGCCGAGGGCTTTACATATGAAAACGCCGTCAGTTACGGCGGCGAGGGCCGCGTGGAGACGCACACGCTGTACACCCGCCCGCGCGGCGAGGTCTACCCCATCGTCATGGCCTGCGACACCATCTTCGGCGGCTTCACCCTCTCGCAGATGCTCTCCTACGCGGAGAACCTGGGCTATAACGTCGTCGGGGCCGTCAACGCCGACTTCGGCGAGAGCACGGGCGTGCCCACCGGCATGGTCGTCGAGGACGGCGTGTACAAGTCCTCGCCCGAGGGGAACAGCGCCGTCGGCTTCACGGACGGCCGCGCGCATGTGAGCGACCGGCCCGAGGTCGAAATTACGCTCACGAACGAGGAGAACGGCTTTGAATACACGACGGAGCACCTCAACAAGTCCCGCCGCGGCTACGGCGCCTGGCTCTTCAGCGAATACTTTTCTACCGTCTCGACCCGCACGAGCGGGGAGGGCTGGTTTGTCCGCTTTGAGGTCCGAGGCGGCGAGGACATAGGCCTCGGCGGCGAGCTGGAGCTTGTCGTGACCGAGGTGAGTGGCGAGGGCGGCTCCGTGCCCATTGGCGAGGACAATCTCGTCTTCACGGCGAGCGCCGCCGCCGGGCTCGGCGAGGTCTTCGCGGCCTTCGAGCCGGGCGACAGGGTGACCCTCAGCGTGGACTGCTCCGACAGCGCCCTCGAGGACGCCGACTGGGTTACGGGCTGCGGCAACATCCTCGCCCTCGACGGCCGCGTCTACGACCGCGACCGCTGGAACAGCACCGTCTCGGACGCCAATCCACGCACTGCCCTCGGCATAAAGCGCGACGGCAGCGTCGTATACCAGGTGCTCGACGGACGCGGCGCGCACAGCGCCGGCGCGACGCTCGACGAGCTGGTCGAGGACCTGCTCGACCTCGGCTGCGTCGACGTCGTCAACCTCGACGGCGGCGGCTCCTCCGTAATGAGCCTGCGCCTGCCCGGCTCCGAGGGCTTCACGACCGTCAACGTACCCTCCGACGGCAAGCCGCGCTCCGTCTGCTCATACATCCTCTTCGTGACCGATTCCGAGCCCTCCGGCAGGGCCGAGCGGCTGCATCTGCTGGAGGACGGCGGCTTTGTCCTCGCCGGCTCCACGGTTGACATAAGCTTAGCGGCAACCGACTCCGCCCTCCGCACCGTGCCCCTGCCCGAGAGCCTGAGCGTCCGCGCCCAGCGCGGCAGCGTCAGCGGCGTGGAGTACGCCGCGCCCGCGAGCGCGGGAACGGACAAGATATCCGTCTCCGGCGGCGGGGCCTCCGGCTCCGGCACGCTCCATGTAATAGACAGCCTCGACTCCATAAGCGTCACCGACGCCGGGAGCGGCGCGGAGATAACGCAGCTCATGCTCGAAAACGGCGAGAGCGTCCGCCTTGAAATATCGGCGGAATACCTAATGCGCGACGTGGCCTTTGACATTTCGGACGTCGAGTTCACGGTCACGGGCGGCGTCGGCAGCGTGGACTCCGAGGGCGTCTTCACCGCTGCAAGCGTGGGCGCGGCCGCGGGTTCGGTTGACATAAGTTTCGGCGGAAAGAGCCTGAGCATCCCCGTGCGCGTGGCCTTTGAGTTCACGGACATGCGCGGCCACTGGGCCTCGGAGAGCGTGAAGCGCCTCTTTGAGGCGGGCATAGTCTCCGGCGTCAGCGAGACGGAGTTCGGCCCCGGACAGAGCATGAAGCGCGGCGATTTCGTCCTGATGCTCTACCGCGCGGCGCGCGAGCCCGCGGTTTCGGGCGCCTCCGGCTTCACAGACGTCGATTCCGGCGCATATTACGCCGACGCCGTCGCCTGGGCCGTCAGCGCCGGGATAACCGAGGGCAAGGGCGAGGGCCTCTTCGCGCCCGGCGACACGCTCACCCGCCAGGAGGGCTTCACCTTCCTCTACCGCGCCCTGGGCGCGCTGGGCAAGAGCCTGCCGGAAGGCGACATAAGTATATTGAATAATTTCCCTGACGCCGCCTCCGTCGCCGAATGGGCCCGGAGCGCCGCCGCGAGCCTCGTCTCCGCCGGCGTGGTCGAGGGCTCCGACGCCGGCCTCAACCCCACGGCCAGCCTGACCCGCGCCGAGATGGCCAAAATGCTCGACGCCGTCGTGAACGGCCTCTGAAACCCAGACCCCGCCGGGCCTCCGGCGGGATTTTCCCAACCGTCCCGCGCCTCGGAGAGAGCGCCCTGCGCAAGTTTACATAACCCAATAATCCCCGCCGCCCCGCCCCGAGCGCGGGCCGCGGGCGCAAAAATCCCGCCGGGCAGAACGCCCGGCGGGATTTCCCATACACGCAGCTTTACATAATATTCTCCGCAATCGCCTCGGCCAGCGCCCTCGCCGAGGGCTCCGCGGCTGTTATAAGCCGCCCGCCCGCCTGTGCGAGCGCGCGCGCCGTCGGCGCGCCCAGCGCCGCGAGCAGAACCCCCTCCGGCAGCGGCGCGAGCCTTTCAAGCGCCGCCCTCGCCCCGGCCGCGCTCGTAAACGCGAAGGCCGACGCGGCCTCAACAAGGGTGCGCGGCGCGGCATAATCGCCCGGCGCGGCGGTATAGGCCCGGATGTCCCTCAGCTCAAAGCGCGCCGAGAGCGCCGCGGCGAGCGCCGCTTCGCCCATGTCGGAGCGGTAGAGCGCGACGGAGCAGCGCTCCGGCAGCCGCTC
>DVJK01000265.1 GCA_018716795.1 Candidatus Scatomorpha merdipullorum
GTGACCTCCGCGGCGAAGATCCCGCGCTCGCCCGTGAGGCGATAGGCCCGCTCGGCGGCCTCCTCGATGCTCTGCCCCGGCTGCAGGCTTATTATCGCGCGGCCCGTCTCGCCGGGCGTCCAGGCGTAGATTTTGTCTATGCTGTCCATGCCGGCGAGGATTTCCCACACCCGGTCGGGGTCGTAGAAGCCGTCAAAGGTGACGAGCGCGGGATAGCTGCCCTCGGGGTCATCCCTGTAAAAGCCGTTGATTTGCGCGCGCTGATAAAAGTCGTAGAGCCAGCCGAACATGTCGCTTCGCGTGCCGACGAAGACCTTTATGCTGTTTCCGCTCTCCTGCACGCCGGTCGCGAGGACGCGCTGCGGCGAGAGGAGCGTGCCGGCCAGCAGCAGCACGAAGAGCGCCGCGACAGCGGCCAGCCATTTTCGCTTTTTCATCCGTCTCACCCTTTTCGAAGAAGTGAGGGGCTCCCCGGCGTAGACGCCGTAGAACTCCGCGAGCGCGGAACCGGCGTCCGGCGAGGCGTATTCGCTCCGCCGCGCGAGCTCGGCGGACACGGCGGCGGCGAGCTCGTCGTCGCCGGCGGCCCAGGCGGCGTCAAGCCTCGCCTCGAGCCCGGCGGAGCTCAGCTTTTTCAGATTTTCCGCCATCGCGGCCCCTCCTTTCTCAAAGGTTGCGTGTTTGCCCTCAAAGGTGACTCTCCGCCTCCAGCTGCGCGCGCAGTCGCTCCTTCGCGCGCTGGATGCGCTTTTTAACGGCGGCGACGCTTATGCCGAGCTCCGCGGCTATGTCCGCGTAGCTCTCGCCTTTGCAGAAGGCGCGCACGAGCAGGCGCAGCTCGTCGCGGTTTTCCGCGCTCTCATACTCGAGCAGCACGTCGCGCTCGTCGAGCATCGCCGCGTCCGCCTCGGCGCCCTCGGCGGTGAGGGCGCGAAGGCGCGCGAGCGCGCGGAGCGTGTCGCCGACCGTGTTGCGCAGCGTTTTGAAGAGCCAGCCCGCCGGCGACGGGCTTTCGAAAAGCGCCTCCGGCTTCCGCCAGGCGACGAGGAAGGCCGACTGCACCGCGTCCTCGGCGAGCTCGCCGTTCGGGAGGGCGCGCCGCGCGGCGAGGTACATGGCGCGGAAATGCTCCCGGTAAAGCGCCTCGAAGCGCTCTCGCTTCTCGTCCTCCGTCATGCGCACCCTCCTTCCCGATTATCGCTTTATCTGCCTCAATTATAGCAAATTCCGAACAACATTCAACAATTTTATTTTCGCGTCGGCCGTCACCTTTTATCGCGCCGGAGCAATATAAACAGAGTTGAGGCTATAATTTCACCCCGCGCGGAAACACTAGGCGCGGAGGTGTTTTGATGAAAAAATCGCTTGCGATAACTATATTCTGCCTGCTCGGCGCGGTCATACTGGGGCTCGGTGCCTACGCCTGGAGGCTCGATTCGGGGCTTGAGCGCTCGGGCCGGGCGGTTTCGGCCTACGGCTCGGCGGCGATGGGCGAGTTCGCCGGCGCGCTCTCGCGGCTGGACGGGAACCTGCGCGCGGCGGGGTACGCCGCGGACGGCGCGCTGCGCTCCACGCTCTGCGCCGGGGCGGCGGCGGAGGCGGCGAGCGCCGTCACCGCGCTTTCGAGCCTGCCGTACTCGACGCAGGAGCTCGAAACGCTCGCGCACTATATAAACGGCGCGGGCGACTTCGCGCTCTGCCTCTCCCGCGAGGCCGCGGAGGGCCGCCCGCTCTCCCATTCGGAGCGCGAGGCGCTTGGGCGGGTCTCGGACGCGGTGCGGGATATCTCCGCCGACACGGGCGGCATCTTCGCCGCGCTCGACGCGGGCGAGCTGGAGCTGGACGAATACGGCGCTTACGGCGTCGAGGGCGCGTCCGGAACGGTCGGCACGGCGCTCGCGGAGCTGGACGCCGCCCTCGAGAGCTTCCCGGAGCTGGATTACGACGGCGCTTACGCCCACTTGGACGCCTCGCCCGCCCTGCTCGAGGGCCTGGACGAGGTCAGCGAGGGCGCGGCCCGGCTGACGGCGGCGCGCTTCCTTGAGATGGAGCCCGCCGCGCTCGAGGCCGCGGGGCAGACCGGCGGCGCGCTCGCCTGCTATGTCTTCGAGCACGACGGCGGGCGGATAAGCGTGACGAAGCGCGGCGGCGTCGTCCTCGCGGCGAACGGCGAGTGCCCGGAGGGCGGAGGGCGGCTCGGCGCGGACGAGGCCCGGCGAGCGGGCGAGGAGTTCATAGCCTCGCGGCTCGAGGGCGAATTCACGCTCATTGAGCTCACGGAGGCCGCGGGCGGCTTCAAGCTCGTCTTCGTGCCGCTTGAAAACGGCGTCCTGCTCCTGCCCGACCGCGTGAGCCTCACTGTCGGCGCCGCGGCGGGCGAGGTCTGCGAGTACGACGCCGCGGACTACGTCATGCGGCATTGCGAGCGCGGCGCTCTTGCGCCGGAGCTATCGCGCGAGGAGGCCGCCGCGGCGGTGAATCCCGAGCTCTCGGTCGAGGCGGCCCGTCTCGCGCTCCTCTCCTCGGATGGGGGAGACGAGACGCTTTGCTGGGAATTTAACTGCCTCGATGGGGCCGGAGAGCGCGTTTATGTCTTTGTTGACGCGAAAATGGGGAGGGAAGTTAAAATAGAGCTCGCTTAGGCTTGACGAATTGCCCGAAAAAGAGTAATATTATGTTAGCTATTTATGCGCACACTTTACTCTTTCCATGAATGGAGGGGCTCTTATGAGTTTCATTCCACGTGTTACCTGCCGCCGCTGCGGCCGGCAATACTCCGGACTTAGGGGCCGCTGCCCCTATTGCGGCACCCGCCGCGTCAAGCAGAGCGACCGCGTGCCGGCCACGAGCGCCGGGGCGGATCCCGCCACCCCGGCGGGGGAGCGCGCCGCGAGCAATTCCCGCTGGCAGCTTATCTTCGGCGGCATACTCCTGCTGGCGGTCATCCTCGCCGTCGTCGTGCTCGTCAGCATAAGCCTCAACGGCTCCACCGCGCCCGGCGCGGTCAATACGCCCGTCATACCGAGCATGACTCCGCCGGCGGAGACGCAGCCCATCATAACCCCGCCTCCGGTCGAGACGCCCTCGCCGCAGGTCGACAGCGTGACCATCTACGTCGCGGGGCAGAGCGTGGACGAGTTGGACGGCCAGTTCGCCATGAACCCCGAATACAACGGGCCCGGCAATACGCAGACCGTCAGCGTGGCGATATTCCCTGCCACCGTCAACGCCGCGGGGTACATTGAGTGGAGCAGCAGCGACCCGGACGTCATAAGCGTCACGCCCAACGAGGGCGGCACGACCTGCACCCTCACGCAGCTCGGCGAAGGCACCATCACCATCACCGTCACCGTCTTCGGCGTCAGCGACTCCGTCACGGTCTTCGCGCTCAACATGCCGTCCTGAACGAAAATCCCGCCCGGAAGCCCGGGCGGGATTTTTTTAAATCCCACGGCCCCGAGGCCGGCCCATGCCGCCCTCGGGGCTTTTGTTGCATCTGCGTTACATCGGGAGAAACGGCTTGCCATTGCAGGCAGGATATGTTACACTGTTCAATGACGTGAAGCAATTTGCGGCGTCAGATGTTTAATTTGACAAAAAGCGTGGTGAATTTGTGGTAGAATCCCCCGCGGAGGTGCTTCATAATGCGCAAAACCGGTGCAGACCGTTGGAACAAACGTACATATGTCTCGTCACACGACCGGGATAACAATTAAGGAGGTATTTGAAATGAAAAAACTTATGGCAGTCCTTCTTGCGCTCTGCCTCATTATAGGCATGATGCCCATGATGGCGCTGGCGGACGGCGGAGGCGTGGATAATACGGAACAGACTGAAAACCAGCCTACTGGAGATACAGACGGCACGG
>DVJK01000266.1 GCA_018716795.1 Candidatus Scatomorpha merdipullorum
GCATGACGATTACCCTGCTGCTCACCAGCGAGGGCAAGAAAATGGGCAAGACCCAGGCGGGCGCGGTGTGGCTCGACCCCAACAAGACCAGCCCCTACGACTTCTACCAGTACTGGCGCAATATCGACGACGCCGACGTCATGAATTGTATGCGCAAGATGACCTTCCTGCCCCTCGAGCAGATTGACGAGATGGACACCTGGAAGGACGCCAAGCTCAACGAGGCCAAGGACATCCTGGCCTGGGAGCTCACCAGCCTCGTCCACGGCGAGGAGGAGGCCAATAAGGCCCGCGAGGGCGCGCGCGCCGTCTTCGGCGGCGGCGACACCGAGCACATGCCCACCACCGAGCTGACGGCCGACGACCTCACGGACGGCGCGATAGACGTGCTGAGCCTGCTGGTCAAGACCGGCCTGTGCTCGAGCAGGAGCGACGCCCGGCGCAACGTCCAGCAGGGCGGCGTCACCGCGAACGAGGAGAAGGTCGGCGACATCGCCAGGGCTTTCACCGAGGCCGAGCTCAAGGCCGGCGTTATCCTCCGCCGCGGCAAGAAGAGCTTCAACAAGGCGATAATGAAGTGAACAAATCCGAAAAAAGGCTCCCTTTCGAGGGAGCCTTTTTTCGCGCTATGCGCCGAGCCTTATCATCTCGCCGCGCAGCCGCTCGATTATCCGCTTCTCCAGCCGGGAGATATAGCTCTGGCTTATGCCGAGGAGGGCGGCGACCTCCTTCTGCGTGTGCTCCGCCCCGCCGACGAAGCCGTAGCGCAGGAGGATTATGCGCTTTTCGCGCTCGTCAAGGCCGGATATCGCGGCCATGAGCATCTCGCGGTCGGCATCGTCCTCGAGCGGGCGGCTCACCTCGTCGGCGTCCGTGCCCAGTATGTCGCTGAGCAGCAGCTCGCCGCCGTCGCAGTCGGTGTTCAGCGGCTCGTCTATGCTGACCTCGCCGCGCAGGGCGCTGTTTTTGCGCAGATACATCAGAATTTCGTTCTCTATGCAGCGCGAGGCGTAGGTCGCGAGCTTGACCGTGCGCGAGCTGTTGAAGGTGTTTATGGCCTTGATGAGGCCTATCGTGCCTATGCTGACCAGGTCCTCGATGTTGACGCCCGTGTTCTCAAATCGCCGTGCTATGTAAACCACAAGCCGCAGGTTGTGCTCTATGAGCCGCTGCCTCGCCCGCTCGTCGCCGGCGTCCAGGGCCGCGATGGCCTCGGCCTCCGCCTGCCGCTCCAGCGGCGCGGGCAGGGTGTCGCTGCCACCGATGTAGTGTACGCTCCCGCCCAGCAGCCGGGCGAGAAGGGCGTTCAAGCGCCGCTCAAATGTCTCCGGAAGCCGAATTTTCACGCTTATTCCTCCTGTTTCAAAGATATTCGGGCACAATCGCGTCATATTCCGCCTCGTCTATCCGCCCGAGCGCGACGAGGACGTCCACCCTCCGCCCCTCGAACAGGGCCTCGTCCGGCCTCACCGCCGCGAGCATCGAGCCGGGAACGCCCACCGCGCGGAAGGGTATGAGCGAGACTCGCCCGGCGAGGCCCGGCCTCGCGGCCAGCTCCTCGGCGGCGGAGGCCGCGAAACTTATGTCAACCACGCCGCCCAGCAGCGGCGCCATTGCCGCCGCGTCCGCGACGACGGCCGCGCGCCCCGAGACCGGGTCGGCGAGCGAGCAGCCCGTGTCCGCGAGCGCGCGCAGCAGCGCGCTTTTTCCGCCGAGGCGCAGCTCGAGCGGCGCAATCCTCCGCTCGCGCGCGGCCCTCCGGCGGAAGAGGAGCGTCACGGCGGCGTAGCAGAGCGCGAAGGAGAGCGCGAGCGTGCGGAAGCTCAGCGGAACATAGAGCCGGCCGCCGGCGTCATAGCCGAAAAGCAGCGCCGCGCCCCAGACCGCGCCGCCGAAGAGCGCGCTCATGGCGAAGAAAAGCGCGCAGCAGCGCCAGAAGCGCCGATCGGAGCCGTAGGCTATGAGGCTCATCCCCACTCCGAGGGCGATTTTGACCGCCGGATGGGAGGCAAATCCCCACCCAGGAACCACCGAGGCCAGGGCCCAGGCCGCGCCGAGGGCGGCGGCGAGGAGGATGCGGCCCCTGTGCAGCACGGCCCCGGCGACGCGGCCCGAGGCCAGGAGCAGCAGGTAGTCCGCCGTGAGATTCAAAGCAGCGAGGCTGTCCAGGTATATCGTGTCCACGCATACAAGCATACACCGCCCTCGGCGCAGATGTTGTCATTTACAAGCAGCGCGAAGTTTGGTATAATATCGTGAGCGAATGTGCGAGCCGAAAAGTTTACAATATGCGGCTTTCTTTCGACGCGCGGGTATATTAAAATGCCTGCGTAACAAGGCCGGAGGGGGTAAATTCCATGGAAGAGAAAAAACCTGTGTATAAGCGCGTGCTCATAAAGATAAGCGGGGAGGCCCTGGCGGGCGAGAAAAAGTCCGGGCTCGACTTCTCCGTCATAGGCGCGGTCTGCGAGGCGGTCAAGAAATGCCTCGCCCTGGGCGTCGAGGTCGGAATCGTGATTGGCGGCGGCAACTTCTGGCGCGGCGTCAAGGACGGCTCCGGCAAGATTGAGCGCACGCGCGCCGACCATATGGGCATGCTGGCGACGGTTATGAACTGCCTGGCCGTGGCCGACGTCATGGAGCAGCACGGCATAGACGTGCGCGTGCAGACGGCGATTGAGATGCGCGCCATCGCGGAGCCCTATATCCGCCTGAGGGCCATGCGCCACCTCTCCAAGGGCCGCGTGGTGCTCTTCGGCGGCGGCACGGGCAACCCCTACTTCTCGACGGACACCGCCGCAGTGCTCCGCGCCGCCGAGATAGAGGCCGACGCCATACTGCTCGCCAAGAACATCGACGGCGTATACTCCGCCGACCCGAGGCTGGACGACCGCGCCGTCAAGTACGAGGCCATCACCTATGACGAGGTACTCGCGCAGCATCTGGCCGTCATGGACACGACGGCGACGAGCCTTTCGATGGACAATTCCATTCCCGTCATAGTTTTTGAGCTCAAGGATCCCGAGAATATAGTCCGCGCCGTGCTGGGCGAGAAGGTCGGCACGGTAGTCACAAAATAAGCAGGAGGAATAAACATGGCCACCGGATACGAAGAATTCGAGACTAAAATGCGCAAGACCTCTGAGAACCTGAGCACGAACCTCGCGGCCGTCCGCGCCGGACGCGCCAACGCCGCCGTGCTCGACCAAATCACCGTGGACTACTACGGCACGGCCACGCCCATTCAGCAGCTGGCTACCATCTCCACGCCCGATCCGCGCAGCCTGCTCATCCAGCCCTGGGACAACAGCACGCTCAAGGGCATAGAGAAGGCCATCCTCGCGAGCGACCTCGGCATAAACCCGCAGAACGACGGCAGGGCGATACGCCTCGTCTTCCCGCAGCTGACCGAGGAGAGGCGTAAGGAGCTTGCCAAGCAGGTGAAGAAATACGCCGAGGAGGCCAAGGTCGCCGTGCGCAACATCCGCCGCGACGCCATGGATAAGTTCAAGGCCCAGAAGAAGGCAAGCGAGATTACCGAGGATGACATGAAGATTGCCGAGAAGGACCTCCAGAAGCTGACCGACGACTGGATAAAGGAAATAGACAAGATAGCTGACAAGAAGGAAAAGGAGCTCTTCGAAATCTGATGGCTCTCTTCAAAAACGACGCGGCGGGGGAGGGGGCCAAAAACCTCCCCCGCCATATTGCGATAATCCTTGACGGCAACGGCCGCTGGGCCAAAAAGCGCGGCCTTCCGCGCACGGCCGGGCACGCCGCCGGGGCCGAGACCTTCCGGCGCATCGCCACCTACTGCAAGAACCTCGGCATAGACTACCTCACGGTCTACGCCTTCTCCACCGAGAACTGGAAGCGCCCGCGCGAGGAGGTCGAGGCCATCATGGGCCTGCTGGGCAAGTATCTGCGCGAGGCGGTCGAGACCATGGAGCGCGACCACATCCGCCTCAAGATTCTCGGCGACCCGAGCATTTTGCCGGAGAGCCTCCGCGGCCTTATCGCCGAGACGGCGGACATCTCCGCGCACTATGAGGGATTCCAGGCCAACGTCTGCCTCAACTACGGCGGGCGCGACGAGATTGTCCGCGCCGCGCGGCGCTTCGCAGAGGACTATAAGGCCGGAAGGGCCTCGGAGCTCACCGAGGAGAGCTTTTCAAGCTATATGTTCTCCGCGGGCATACCCGACCCCGACCTCATCATAAGGCCGGGAGGGGAGATGCGGCTTTCAAACTTCCTCATGTGGGAGAGCGCCTACTCCGAGCTCATCTTCACCGACGTGCTCTGGCCGGACTTCACGGGCGAGGACATCGACGCCGCCATCGCCGAATATCAGCGGCGCGACCGGCGGTTTGGAGGGATAAAGAAATGAAAAAGCGCGTACTCTTTGCCGCCGTCGGCATACCTGTGCTGCTTTTGATTCTCTTCGCCGCGCCCGAGTGGGCGACGAGTGCCATGTGCGCGCTCCTGGCCGCCGTGGCGAGCTATGAGCTCATGCACGCCGTGGGCGGCGAGCAGTGGGAGCTGCTGCCGGCCATGCCCGTCCTGGCCGCGGCGATGACCGGCGCGCTGGGCACGCCCATGCTCGGCATAGCGCCCATCTGGCTGCTGGCCGGGATTTTCGCCGTCATACTCTACGGCTTCGTCATGGCGATAGCCACGCACGGGAGGGAAAAGCAGCTCGGCTTCGCCACGCTCGCGGCCGGCATACTCTCCGCAACCGTGCTGCCCGCGGGCTTTGCCTCCCTCGCGCTTTTGCGCTGCGTCTCGCCCGCGCTGGCCATAGCGCCGCTGGTGGGCGCCTTCATGTCGGACACCGGCGCGTTCTTCACGGGCCGCGCGCTCGGCAAACACAAGCTCTGCCCGCACGTGAGCCCGAACAAGACCGTCGAGGGCTCAGTAGGCGGCTTCATAGGCAGCGTGCTCGGCATGATTATCTGGCGCCTCACCGCAGGCATGGACGTCGGCTGGGCTATGGTTATCGTCCTCGGCCTCGCCGGAAGCGCGCTCGGGCAGATAGGCGACCTGAGCTTTTCCGTGATAAAGCGCGAGTACGGCATCAAGGACTACGGCACGATATTTCCCGGGCACGGCGGGGTGCTCGACCGCTTTGACAGCGTGCTCTTCGTCTCGCCCGCCTACTTCCTGATACTTACGGCTGTTTTGGCCTGAAAGAGGCTTTGAAATGATAAATTCCACCGTCATACTCGGCTCCACCGGCTCCATAGGCCGCCAGAGCGCCGCCGTCTGCGAGCGGCTGGGCATCCGCGTCCCCGCCCTCGCCGCCAACAGGAGCGTGGAGCTGCTTTTGAAGCAGGTCGAGACCTTCGCCCCCGAATACGTCTCCGCCGCCGAGCCGGAGGCCAACAGGCGGCTTCGCGAGGCGCTTTCGGGGCGGGATATCACCGTCGGCCCGCCGGGCGAGGAGGGGCTTCGCATCGCCGCGGCCTGGCCGGGCGCGGACTGCGTCGTCACCGCAGTCTCCGGCGCGATTGGCCTGCGCCCCACGCTCGACGCCATTGAGACCGGCCGGCGCATCGCCCTCGCGAACAAGGAGACGCTTGTCTGCGCGGGCGGCATAGTCATGCGCGCGGCGCGGGAGCGCGGCGCGGAGATAGTGCCCGTGGACAGCGAGCACAGCGCCATCTTCCAGTGCCTGACGGGCAGGAGGGGAGAGCTTAAGAAGATACTGCTCACCGGCTCCGGCGGGCCCTTCCGCGGCTGGACGAGGGAGCAGACGGCCTCCGTCACGCCCGAGCAGGCGGTGAAGCACCCCAACTGGTCCATGGGCGCGAAGATAAGCGTGGACAGCGCCACGATGATGAACAAGGGCCTGGAGTTCATCGAGGCCATGTACCTCTTCGGCGTGAGTCCGGAGGACATAGAGGTGCTGATACACCCCGAGAGCGTCGTCCACAGCGCGGTCGAGCTTGTGGACGGAACGGTTATAGCCCAGCTCGGCGTGCCGGACATGGGCCTTCCCATACAGTACGCGCTCACGTATCCCGAGCGCTGCCCGAGCGCGAGCGAGCGGCTGGACCTGACGGGCCTCGCCGGGCTCAGCTTCCTGAGGCCGGAGCTCGAGAAGACGCCCTGCCTCGCGCTGGCAATGGACTGCGCCCGGCGCGGCGGGAACGCGCCCGCGGTCATGTCCGCGGCGAACGAGGCCGCCGTCGGGGCGTTTTTGAAGGGGAAACTGGGGTATAATGAAATCTAT
>DVJK01000027.1 GCA_018716795.1 Candidatus Scatomorpha merdipullorum
AGTCCATGTCTCATCCTCCGTTTATATTTGTCTTCAACGCCATTATCGCACACTTCCTCGGCTTTGGCAAGCCCTCAAAAAAGTTTTATATTTCGCCGGTTTTGGGGATATAACGGGTTAAAGTGTTACAGATAAGTGAGATAAAGAGCGGAGGGGCGCGGCCTCTCGGCGGCGTGGGGCAGGGGGCCGGCATATCCCGGGCGGGACGGGCATATTATCTCGGCATGAGGACGGATGGCTTTGAAAGGGCCTCGGCGCTGCTGCCGGGGGATATAAGGCAGGCGGCGCAGGCGCTGCCGGAGCGGGTGAAGGCCTCGGCGGAGGAGTTCCGCCTGAGGGCGGGAAGCCCGCCCTCGCTGCTGGGCCGGGAGGGGGAGAGGCGGCTTGCGCCGCGGCCGGTGACGCCGGGAGACCTCGACGCCCTGCTCGTCTCGGCGACGCGGGCCTCGGCGCACACGGCGCTAGAGAGCGTGGCCTCCGGCTTCGTGACCGTCCGCGGCGGCTGCCGCGTGGGGCTCTGCGGCGTGGTGAGCGAGAGCGAGGGGCGGGTCATGACCATACGCCGCCTCACGAGCGCGGCGCTGCGCATCCCGCGCGAGGCGCTCGGCTGCGCGGACGGGCTTTTCCCGGCGCTGACGCGCGGCGGCTTTGAGGACACGCTGCTGCTCTCGCCGCCCGGAGGCGGGAAGACCACGCTGCTGCGCGAGCTTATAAGGCGGCTCTCAGAGCAGATGCGCGTGAGCCTGCTGGACGAGCGCGGCGAGGTCGCGGGCGTCTGGGAGGGAACGCCGGAGTTTGACCTCGGCCCTCGCACGGACGTGCTGACCGGCGCGGACAAGTGCTCCGGCGCGGCGATGCTCCTGCGCTCCATGAACCCGGAGCTGCTGGCGATGGACGAGATAACCTCCCCCGAGGACCTCGAGGCGGCGACGCTCGCCGCCGGCTGCGGGGTGAAGCTCCTCGCCTCCGCGCACGCCCTCGGCCCGGAGGACATGCGCCGGCGCGGCCTGTACGTCCGCCTGCTCGAGCTCGGGATATTCCGCCGCTTCGTCATTATCCGCCCGGGGCCCTCGGGCCGGGAATACGAGCTGAGGGAGGCGAAAGCATGAGGCCGGCCGCGCTCGCGCTTATCGTCGCGGCCTTCGCCCTCGCCGCGCTGAACTCCGTCGCCCGGGCGAAGCGGAGGGCGCGCCTGCTCGAGGCCCTGTGCGCGAGTTTGGAGCTGCTGCGCGGCGAGGTGGTGACGCGGCTCACGCCGCTTCCGGACTGCGCCGCGCTCCTCTCCCGGACGGGCCCCGGGGAGTGCCGGGAGTTTTACGCCTCGCTCGGCCTGGCGATGGATACGCTCGGTGAGCTCGAGTTCTCCCGGCTCTGGGAGGCCTGCGTCTCAGCGCTGGAGCTAGGCGAGGAGGCGCAAAGCGCGCTTGCGGACCTGGGCCGGAGCCTCGGGCGCTACGCCGCCGCGGAGCAGGGCGCGGCCATAGACCGCTGCCTCGCCCGGCTCGGCCCGCTCGCCGCGCGCGAGAGGGAGGGCCTGCGCGATTCCGCCCGGCTCAAGCTGGGCCTGGGCCTCTCCGCCGGGCTGCTGCTGGCGGTCATACTATACTGAAGGAGGAAAAGCATGGAGGTCGACCTCATCTTCCAGGTGGCGGCGGTGGGCATCCTCGTCGCGGTGCTGAACATATTGCTGACGCGCTCCGGCCGGGAGGAGCAGGCGCTGATGGTGACGATAACCGGCCTCGTCATAGTCCTGGTGCTGGTGGTGCGGAAGATAAGCGAGCTCTTCGCGCTCATCGGCGAGCTCTTTTCCTTCTGATGGACGCGGCGGTCAAGATATCCGCGCTGGGGCTTGTCGCCGCGCTCCTGGCGCTGCTTTTGAGGAAGTCGAACCCGGAGCTGGCCCTCTGCCTCGCCCTGGCGGGAGGGGCGGCGGTGCTCGCGCCGGCGCTGGAGCTGCTTTCCGCCGTCGCGGACACGGCGCGGCGGGCGAGGGAGCTTTCGGGCCTCTCGCCGGCGATATACTCGCCGCTTTTCAAGTGCGCGGCGGTGGGGATAATCTGCTCCGTCTCCGCCGAGGCCTGCCGGGATTCCGGCTCCGCCCAGCTGGCCTCCGCCGTGGAGACCGCCGGGGCCGTCGCGGCGCTCTTCTGCGCGCTTCCGCTTATGACGGCGCTGCTGGACACCGTGGAGGGCCTGCTGTGAGAGGGCTCGCGGTGTTCCTGCTCTGCGCGGCGCTCTGCGCCCTGCCCGCCCTGGCGGCGGAGGAGGACGGGCTCTTCGGCGCGGAGGAGCTGGAGGAGGCCGTGCCGGAGGAGGCGAGGGAGATACTGGGCGACGCGGGCATAGGCGACGCGCTCGAGCCCGAGGGCCTGCTGACACGGTTATGGGAGGGCGCGCTGGACGCGCTCGGCTCCGTTTGGCGCGAGGCCGCCGCCGGGGCCGTGAAGCTCACGGCGCTCTGCCTGCTTATCTCCGCGGCCTCCGCCCTCGCGGGAGAGGCGGCGCGCGAATATATGAACATGGCCGGCTGCCTCGCCGTCGCGGCCGTGGCCTTCGGGGAGGCGGGCGAGTGGATAAGCGCCGGGGCCGCGGCCGTCGCCGAGCTGCACGAGTTCTCCCGCGCGCTGCTGCCCTGCCTGACCGCAGCGGCCGCCGCCGGCGGCATGGTGACCGGCGCCGCGGCGCGCTACGCGGCGACGAGCCTCTTCATGGACATCCTCATCTCGCTCACGCGAACGCTGCTGCTGCCCCTGGCCTACGCCCTGCTGGCCGTCAGGACGGCGGGCGCGGCCCTGGGGAACGAGGCGCTGAATTCCGCGGCGAAGCTCATAAAATGGCTCTGCTTCGGCCTGACCGCGGGGCTTATGACCGTCTTCACGCTCTACCTCAACCTCTCCGGCGCGGTGACGGGCGCGGCGGATGCCGCGGCGGCGCGCGCAGCGAAGACCGCCATCTCCGCTGCCCTGCCCGTGGTGGGCGGGATAATCTCGGACGCGGCGGGAGCGCTGACCGCCGGGGCCTCGCTGCTCAGGGGCGCGGTCGGGGCGCTGGGCGCGGCGGTCGTCGCGGCGGTCTGCCTCGTGCCCTTCCTGTCGCTGGGCCTGCGCTATCTGTTCTACAAGGCCGCGGCGGCGCTGGCCTCCTGCTTCGCGGAAAAGCGCCTCGCTGAGCTCATCGGCGAGGTGGGCAGCGTCTTCGCCCTCGTGCTCGGCGTGACCGGGGCCGCGGCGGCGATGCTCTTCGTGGCCATACTCTCGGCGGTGAAGGCGGTGGGCGGATGATGGGGCTCATAGGCTCCTGGGTGCGCGCGCTGACCGGCGCGGCCCTGCTGTGCACAATGGCGCTCGCGCTCTGCCCAAAGGGCGCGCCGCGGCGGGTTTTGAACAGCGCGGCGGCCTGCGTCATGGCCCTCGCCCTCCTCTCGCCGGCGGCGAAGCCCGCGGCGGAAGACTTCGCCCGCGCCTTCGCGCAATACTCCGAGGACGCGCGGGAGATTACGGACTCGGCCGAGGCCGCCGCCGGAAGCTATGAGCGGCGAGTCATAGAGTCCGAGCTCGAGGCATATATAATGGACGGGGCGGAGGGCCTGGACGCGGAGCTCTCCGGCGCGTCGGTCACCCTGCGCTGGAGCGAGGAGGGGTACTGGTACCCCTGGGAGTGCCGCCTGGAGGGGCCGGCGGCAAACGCGGAGCTCTCGGAGCTCATAGAGGCCGAGCTGGGCATACCCGAGGCGCGGCAGTATTGGGAGGTGAGCGCTTGACGTTCTCTTTGAAGGCCCTGGGCCGGTATAAGTACATACTCCTGCTGCTGCTCGCGGCGCTCGTGCTTTTGCTGCTGCCCTCCGGCTCCGGCTCGGGAGGGGCCGAGGGGGAGGAGGCGCGGCTTGAGCAGGTGCTCTCGGAGGTGGCCGGGGCCGGCCGCGTGAGCGTCCTCTGCTCGGAAAACGGCGCGGCGGTCGTCTGCGACGGGGCCGCGGACGCCGCCGTCCGCCTCGCCCTGACGAGGGCCGTCTCGGACTACACCGGCCTCGGAAGCGACAGGATAAGCGTGCTGGCAAGGGCCTGAGCGCAGCGGACGCGAAGCGTATCATTTTGTAGGAGGAAGGACTTTGAAGAAGGCAAAACGCAACATTGTTATCGCGGCCGTGCTGGTCTTCGTCTGCGCGGCGGTGTACCTCAACTGGTCGTATAACCGCTCCGAGGACGTCTCGCCCGTCTCGGAGGACGCCGCCGGGGACGAGGCCGAGACCTCCGCCGGGACGGAGGACGACTACTTCGCCCGGGCCCGCCTGACGCGCCAGAGCTCGCGCGACGAGGCCCTCGGCCTCCTCGAGACCGCCGCGGCAGGGGAGGGCGCCTCCCAGGAGACGATAGACGGCGCGATGGACGCCATTGCCGCCATGGCCGCCTGGTCCATGCAGGAGGCGCAGATTGAAAACCTGCTGCTCGCCAAGAACTTCTCCGACTGCGTGGCCTACATCTCCTCCGACGGCGTCACCGTCGCCGTGCCCGCGCCGGTGGAGGGGCTTTCCGCGGCCGCCGTGGCGCAGGTAACCGAGACCGTCATGGCGGAGACCGGCCGCGAGGCGGAGAGCATACGGGTCATAGAGGTGAAGCCCGGAGGGGCGGGCTCCGCGCCCGCGGCGAGCCCCGAGCCCTCGCCCTCGGCGAGCCCGGCGGCGTGAATATCAAGGCGCCCTCCCCTGCGGCGGCAGGGGAGGGCGCTTCGCGTCCGGTGCGATTTCCTGAAAAACGGGCTTTATTTTCTCGGGGCTATGTGGTACAATATCACATTGCAATACCGATAAGGAGGTTCCTGCTATGGGCGAGAACTACATCACCTGCCAGGGCGAGAAGGGCAGCATAAATATCTCCGAGGACGTGCTGTACTCCATGGTGCGCGCGGCCGTCGGCGAGATAGACGGCGTCGCGGCGCTCTCCAACAACGCCGGGACTGAGCTCGCGGAGCTCCTGGGCATCAAGAACGCCGGCAAGGGCGTCAAGGTGCAGATTCAGGACGGCAAGATTACGGTTGACATAATTATTATGGTCCGCTACGGCGAGAACGTCGTCGGCGTGGCCAAGCAGGTGCAGGACGCCGTCACGGCGGCCGTGGAGTCCATGACCGGCATGGGCGAGCCCGTCGTCAACGTCCACGTCTCGGGCGTGGCCTTCGACAAATGACCAGGACGAGGGCCAGAGAGGCCGCGGTCCGGCTTATTTACGCTCAGGCGGCCTCGGGGCTGGCGCCGGACGAGCTGGTTGAGGAGTATTTTGAGCCTGAGCACCTCGCCTCCCTCGCGGAGGAGGAGGGCGCGATAACCGAGCGGCCCGATGAGGCCCAGCTCGGGTATATCAAGCGCCTCGTCTCCCTCGCGGCGGAGCACCGCCTTGAGCTGGACGAGCTCATCCGCCGCCACGCCCGCGGCTGGAAGCCGGAGCGCATAAGCCGCACCGCCATGGCCGTCCTCAGATGCGCGCTCACGGAGATAGAGTATCTGGACGATCCGGAGGTCACGCCCGGCGTCGCCATAAACGAGGCCGTCCAGCTCGCCAAGAGCTTTGAGGAGCCGGAGACCGTCGCCTTCATAAACGGCGTCCTCGGCGGCTTCGTCCGCGGCGGGGACGAGGGCCCGGAGAGCGGCGAATGACGCGCCCCGAGCCCGTCTCCGTCAGGGAGCTCAACGCCTACATAAAGTCGCTCATAGACTCGGACGGCTATCTCGGCTCCGTCGCCGTGCGCGGCGAGCTTTCAAACTACAAGGTCTACCCCTCTGGCCACCACTACTTCACGCTCAAGGACGCGGAGAGCTCGGTGCGCTGCGTCATGTTCCGCTCGGCGGCCTCAAAGCTCCGCTTCAGGCCGGAGAGCGGCATGGGCGTCATAGTCTACGGCCGCGTGAGCGTCTATCCGCGCGACGGGGCCTACCAGCTCTACTGCGAGGCCATACTGCCCGAGGGCAGCGGCGCGCTTCAGCTCGCCTACGAGCAGCTCAGGGAGAAGCTGGCCAAGGAGGGCCTTTTCGACCGCGAGCACAAAAAACCGATACCCCGCTATCCGGAGCGCATCGCCGTCGTCACCTCGAGCGCGGGCGCGGCGGTTCACGACATCATCCGCGTGCTGCGCCGCCGCTGGCCGCTTGCGAAGGTCATTCTCCTGCCCGTGCGCGTGCAGGGCGAGGAGGCCCCGCCGGAGATAGCCGCGGCGATACGCTGGGCGAGCGAGCACCGCATCGCCGACACGCTCATAACCGGGCGCGGCGGCGGCTCTATCGAGGACCTCTGGGCCTTCAACGACGAGCGCGTGGCCCGCGCGATATACGACTGCGAGATACCCGTCATCTCCGCCGTGGGGCACGAGCCGGACGTGACGATTGCGGACTTCGTGGCGGACCTTCGCGCCGCGACGCCCTCAAACGCCGCCGAGCTCGCCGCGCCGGACGTAAACGAGCTCCTGCAGGCCATAGACAGCGCGCGAAGCCGCCTCGACAGGGCGGTTTTGAAGAAGGTGGGCGCCGGGCGCGAGAGCCTGGACGCCCTCGCCTCCCGCCGCGTCCTCGTGAGCGCGACGGGCTTCATAGAGCAGCGGAGGCTCCGCCTCGACGCGCTCAAAACCCGGCTCGAGGGCACGCTCGGCTTTGTGGAAAGGCTCAAAAGCCGGCTCGAGGCCGCGTCGGCCCGCCTGAACGGCGCGGCGGACGCCTCCCTCGCGGCGCGGAAGAACGAATACGTGCGCCTCGCCGCCAAGCTCGACGCGCTGAGCCCGCTGAAGGTCCTCTCGCGCGGCTATGCGATAGCCCTCGACGCCGAGGGCCGCGCGGTGAAGGACGCCCGAGGCGTCGCCGTGGGCGAGCGCCTGACCGTAAAACTGAACTCCGGGGCCCTGGGCTGCCGGGTGGAGGAAAGCTATGGAGAACAATGAAAGCAAGGCCCCGGCCAAATCCCGGGCAAAGAAGGCCCCGAGCTTTGAGCAGCAGCTCACGCGCCTCGGCGAGATTGTCCGCGCCCTCGAGGCGGGCGACACCACGCTGGCCGACTCCCTCAAGCTTTTTGAGGAGGGCGCGGCCCTCGTCGCGTCCTGCACGAAGGAGCTCGACGAGGCGGAGCAGCGCGTGGTGAAGCTGCGCTCCGGCCCCGACGGCGAGACCGTCGAGGAGCCCTTTGGGGAGGAAGCGCCATGACCTACGACGAGCGCTATAAAGCCTATCTTGAGCTGCTGGAGCCCGCGCTCAAGAGCTGCTTCGGCTCCGAGCGCGGCTATGAGTTCGACGGCCTGCTCGACGCGATGGACTACTCCCTCACCGCCGGCGGCAAGAGGATACGCCCGGTGCTGACGCTTGAGTTCGCGCGCCTGAACGGGCTCGAGCCGGAGAGGGCCCTGCCCGTGGCCTGCGCCGTCGAGATGCT